>NZ_JAZDXA010000053.1:0-27531 GCF_040170545.1 Sphingobium sp. MK2 | reverse complement strand
GCTCTTTGCGTCGAGACATAGTGGGACTCCCTTTTTACCTATTATGCCCGCCCGCACACGGAAATCCTGACACTCCCGGCGCATCGTCTCGACGGCGGCGATAATCGCCGTTGGCGTCAACACCGATGGCCGCCGCGAAGTGCTGGGCGTCAAGTCGACGGCGATCGGGTCTCTGCAACTATCCGCTTTGCCGTAGATTTTGGTCGTGAAGCCGCCGCGCGAGCGACCGAGGGCTTGACTGCTCTGCCCCCTTTTGCGCCCGCTGCCGAAACATGGGCGCACACGATTGTGGAATTGAACATCTGGATCAGACGTGCCGATGGGCTCATCTTAGCCAGCGTGTAAAAAAAGGCCACGAATACACCAGCCTTACTTAACCGTTCGAACCGTTTCCACACGCTGTTCCAGTGATCATATTCCTTGAAGAGCGCTCGCCGACGCACATTCCTCACTGTGAAGAAATGCAGCGCCTCCAAAATGGGCCGGTCGTCCGCAGCCTTGCATCCCCGGCGTGGCAGGCACACCCCGAACACAAGCAGCGCATGGCCCCAATTTTCTTCACCCATCCGCTTCGACAATGTTTCCGACCTCCATAATATTAGGAAGCCTATGAATAATAATATATTTATCTTGGGGATAGGAAATTTATATACAGCCTAATTCATCCACACAACCTAAGTAAAATAATTCGAAACATTACTAGTCATAATTATCCATTTTTCCCTATTAACGCTGATAAATTCAGCCAAAATTATATTAATTTTCAAGTTGATATCGTTTCTTGAACAGTTCATTAATCCAAGAGTGCCGTGACCGTCTTGATCTCCGTATAATGCAACACGCCTTCCTCGCCGACTTCGCGGCCCCAGCCCGATTCCTTAACGCCGCCAAAGGGTGCCGACGGATCGTTCATGCCATGGGTGTTGATCCAGACCGTTCCGGCCTGCAATCGGCGCGCCGTGAGATGCGCGCGCGACAGGTCGCGGGTCCAGATGTTCGCGGCTAGGCCATAGCGGGTGTCGTTGGCCGTCTTCACGACATCGTCCACATCATCGAACGGGGTGGCGACCAGTACCGGCCCGAATATCTCCTCCCGCACAATGCTGGCATCGGCACCGGGGTTGGCGAAGATCGTGGGTTCCACGAAATAGCCGTCCTGCCCGCCCGTCCCGCCGCCGATCACCAGTTCGGCACCGCTTGCCTGACCCTGCGCAATATAGTCCATCACCCGCGTCTGCTGCGTGCGTGATACGAGCGGCCCCAGCATCGTGTCGGGATCGCGGCCATGGCCGAGCTTGAAGGTCTTGGCCACCTGCGCGATGCCGTCCACCACCTTGTCGAATACTGACCGTTCGACATAGAGACGCGAGGCGGCGAGACAGACCTGCCCTGAATTGAAGAAGATTGCGAGCGCCGCGCCAATCGCCGCCTTGTCGAGATCGGCATCGGCGAAGATGAGCGAGGGCGACTTGCCGCCGAGTTCCAGCGTGACCCGCTTGAGGTCTTTCGCGCAGGTCTGGACGATCTGCTTGCCAACGCGGGTCGATCCGGTGAAGGCGATCTTGTCGATGCCGGGATGCTCGACCAGGGCCTGTCCCGCCTCATGCCCATAGCCGGTGACGATGTTCAGCACGCCTTCGGGCAGCCCCGCCTCCAGCGCGAGCTCGGCCAGGCGCAACGCGGTCAGCGGCGTGACTTCGGACGGTTTCAGCACGATGGTACAGCCCGCCGCCAGCGCCGACGCGATCTTCCAAGCCGCCATCGCCAGCGGATAATTCCACGGCACGATCTGGCCAACAACACCAATCGGTTCGCGCACCGAATAGCTGTGATATTGGCGGCCATCGCCGGAAATCGGATTTACCTGCCCGTAAATCTTGGACGCCCAGCCGGCCATGTAGCGGAAGATATCGACCGCAGCGGGCACATCCACCGCCAGCGCATGATGTACCGCCTTCCCATTGTCATAGCTTTCGAGCAGCGCCAGTTCCTGGGCATGATCCTCAATCTTTCGCGCGATCGCCTCGATGATCTTGCCGCGATCGAGCGGGCGCATCCGGCTCCAGGCCGCCGATTCGAACGCGGCCCGCGCTGCTTTGACGGCGCGATCGACATCGGCTGCGCTGCCCACCGGAACGCTGGCGAAAACTTGTCCGGTCGCCGGGTCTTCCACGTCGATGACGCGGCCGTCCCCGGCCGCTTCCCATGCGCGCCCGATCAACATTTTTTGCTGTGGAAGGCGGACCTCGAAACCGGCGTCACCATGCAATCCAGCGGCGATCGAAACGGGTGCAGTCATGGAACATGTCTCCGGGGATCGAAAAGAAAGAGCCGCGCCCGCCTTTCAGGGCGCGGCCCAGGGGGAGCGGGTCAGAAGCGCGCCGACAAGGTCGCGCCGAATGTGCGCGGTCGTCCGGCAAAACGGACCGTCGTGTCCGTGATCCGCGTGGCGTTGGACCAGTAGTAGGTATTGCCCAGGTTCCGCACGAAGGCGCTGATCTTGTAGCGCTTGTCGGCAAAGGACAGGCCAGCGCGCAGGTCGATCAGCGTATAATCCTCGATCGTCAGGCCACCCTGCGCGCTCAGGTCCGCCGATGGCGTGGCGCGGGCATTGCCCAGCACAGCCTTGGTATCGCTCTGGAAATTCAGATTGGCACCGACGAAAGCCTCGACATCGTCACTGAGCGCCCAGTCATATTGGGCATCGGTCACGATCTGAAATTTGGGCGTGTAGGGAAAGGCCGATCCGCCAAAGTCAAGCTCGCTGCCATAGCTGTCATAGTTGACGAAACTGCCCTTGATCCGCGTGTCGAGATAGGTCGCGCCGATGCTAACGCGCAAGCCGTCGGTCGGCGCGAGGTCGAGTTGAATTTCCGCGCCCTTTACCCGGCTTTTCGGGACATTGACCAACGCTTCGAGTGGGCCGAACACATTGGGATTAGCGATCACGCGGCCCTTCAACTGCTTGTCGCTATAGTCGTAATAGAAGAGTGCGCCGTTGATCTGGGCGGTGTTCTCCAGCAAGGTCAGTTTCGCGCCGAGTTCATAAGCGGTCACGGATTCCTGCGTGACGGGATTGAACTGGTTGGCGTCGCTGGCCGACAGTAGCGGAAAGCTGCCCGACTTGTAGCCTTTGCTGACGGAAGCGTAGAGCAGCACGTCCCTGCTCGGCTTGTAATCGACACCCGCACGCCATGACACATTATCCTCGTCCAGCGACTTGCGCACCTCGCCCACGGTCAGCGTCGATCCGTCGATCGTGACACAGCCATTGGTGGGAATGTCGATAGGCGCCAGCCCTGCGCCGCCGCGAATGAAGTTGACCAGATTTTCGATCCCCAGCCCCAACGCATTGCCGCGATCGGCCGTACAACCGGCAAAATCGATATTGGTCTTGGTATAACGCACCCCACCATGCAGGGTGATGCTGTCACCGATGTCATAGTCCAGATTGGCAAACACCGCCTTGTTGACGAATTTCTGGCGCGCATATTGGCTGTAGACGAAAAAGGGGATGCCAAGGCCAGCGTCGACGAAATTATAGGCCGATGTCGATTGGTCATAGGGACCGGCATCATCCTGCTGATAGGTTTTTTCGCGCGCATAATTGGCACCCAATATATAGGTCAGGCCGCCGGTCCGCCCTTGCAGACGCAATTCCTGCGACAGTGCCGTGATCTTTCCGGTGGTGTTGTAGAAATAGTCACGCAGGGCGACGCCGTCCGGGTCGATATCCTGGTCGTTATGATATTCCGACCAACTGCTGATCGAGGTCAGGCTGACATCGTCGGTCAGATCGATATCGCCCCTAAACGAGGCCTGATAGAACCAGTCATCGCGCTGGGGCTTCTGTTCCGGCGTCCAGTCGGCATCACGATTGTTACGCGGCGCGATGGGATAGGTGGCCAGAGGCCCCAGCCGCGCTGGATTGCCCAGCGGCACCACGCCGATCAGTTGCGCTGCCTGCCCGTCGCTCTTGTCGATGAAACCGTTGAGGTTGAGCGAAAAGCGTGCGCTGTCGGACGGCTCGAAGTCGATGAGGATGCGGCCGGTGGTAAAGTTGCGATCGCCGAGCTTTTCATCGCGCGTGTAGCTGCGTTGCCATGCCCCGCCCTGCTCGGTCCGCACCGCGACCCGCGCCGACACTGTGTCGCTGATCGGCCCGCTGATGAAACCGCCGCCCGATACCTGCCCGAAACTGTCCAGACCCGCATCAAGACCGGCTTTGAAGGTCGAGGTCGGCTTGGCCGCGATATAGTTGATCGCACCGCCCGTCGCGTTCGATCCGAACAGCGTGCCCTGCGGCCCTTTCAGCACTTCCACCCGTTCCAGATCGAGCGTCGCGCCGCGCGTCATGATGGAAAAGGGGATCGGCACCTGATCCTGATAGATGCTGACGGTGGGCTTGGCGGCCAGGCTGGTGTCGTAAAAGCCGATGCCGCGCAATGTGTAGACGGGCGTTGCAAAGGCGCTCTCGGTATAGTTGAAGCCCGGCACGATCTTTACCAGATCCGCGACATTGGTGATGCCCTGGTTCGCCAGCTTCTCGCCGGATGCCGCGGTGATCGACAGCGGCACATCGTTGATCGCCTGCTCGCGCTTCTGTGCCGTCACGACGATGTCGCCAAGGCCCGATGATGTCGCCTGTGGCGTGGCGTCGGTCTGGCTCCAGGCCTGCGCATGCAATGCAACGGCCGATACGGTGGCGGCCAGCGTGATAATCCTCTTGGTCATGTTCAGACTCCTCCCATTTATCGCCCGGATGTTCCCATCCTGGGCCTGTGCGCCGGTCCCGCTTTGGCGGTGATCCAGCGGCGATGTGCGTCAATTCTTCGTGAAGCGGATCGGCAGGGCTTTGTACCCGCCGACGAAGTTCGTCTCGACCATGCGGGGATCGCCCGCCATTTCGACCGAGCTGAGGTGCGGCAGCAATTCCTCGAACAGGATGCGCATCTCCAGCTTGGCGAGATGCTGGCCCAGGCACATGTGCGGACCAAAGCCAAAGGCGATGTGCGGATTGGGCGAGCGGGTAATGTCGAAGCGGTCAGCGTCGTCAAACACCGCCTCGTCGCGATTGCCCGACGGGTAACAGATCATCAGCCGTTCCATCGCGCGGATATCCATGCCGCGCACCTGCGTGTCGGCGGTGGCATTGCGCATGAAATGCTTGACCGGACTGGTCCAGCGGATCGCCTCATCCACGAGGCCAGGGATCAGCGACGGGTCCGCCTTCACCTTGGCCCAATTTTCGGGATAGACCATCATCCCGTGCAGCCCACCGGCGGTAGAGGATGACGTCGTGTCATGACCCGCCGTGGCGATCGCGACATAATAGCCGTTCGCCTCGTTACGCGGGATCGGCGCGCCGTTGATCCGCGAATTGGCGATCAGCGACAGCAGGTCATCGGTCGGTTTTTCCCGACGGTCGGCGCTCAGCTTGTCGAAATAGGTGTAGAAATCCTCGATCGAGGCTGCCCACTGCTTTGCCGCGACGACCGGGTCCGCCGCCATTTCGGGCCGCTGTTCTTCGGGATCATGTACGCCGAAAAACTCCTGCGTCAGCTTGAGCATCCGCGGTTCGTCTTCGGGTGGCACGCCGAACAGCGTCATGATGACGCGCAGCGGATAATGCAGCGCGAAATCGCGGACGAAATCGCATTCGCCATCGAAGCTCAGCAGATTGTCCACCGACTGGCGCGCCAGCACGCGGATCTGATCCTCCAGCTTGCTGATCTTGCCGGGCAGAAACCAGTTGGACGTCAGCGTGCGGTAGGACGCATGTTCGGGCGGGTCCATATAGGTCAGCGACGACAAGATGCGGATCGACCCGCCATTAATGTCCCGCGTGAAGGCGTCCGACGCCTGATCCACCAGGATCGGGTTGTGATCGGCGTTGTGGAACAGCTTGCCGTTGCGTTCCACTTCCTTGATGTCGGCATGTTTGGTGACGACCCAGACCGGGTCATAGCCAGGCACCTGTGCGATACCCAGCGGCATATGTTCACGCAGCCAGCGAAAAGCGCCATAGATCGTCGCGTCGTCCGTATAGCTTTTGGGCGCGATCACGATCCGCGCAATGTCTTCGGGGATGATGGGACGCACGTCGGCATCCAGCGAAGTCGCCATGAAACTACCCTCTCCTACACGCTGTCCTAAGGACACTTACGTATTACGTATTGTCATTACGTAACTATGGACAAGCGGATTCGTCAATCGTAAAAAGAGGTCAGACCATTCAGCCTTTCAGGGACGGGAATCGCAGAAAATGCGCGGCTTTACGGCGCAAATCATCCGCTACCATCCCCGAAACTGAATGACGAAGCCAAAGATTGAATAGGAGAAGACCCATGGAAGTGAAGGCAGCTGTCGCCCGGATAGCGGGTGGTGACTTTACGCTAGAGCAGCTCACTTTGTCCGATATGCGCGCCGACGAAGTGCTGGTGCGGATCGTCGCGACGGGCCTGTGCCATACCGATATCGTCGTGCGCGATCAGTTGCTGCCGACGCCCCTGCCCGCTGTGCTGGGCCATGAAGGTGCGGGCATCGTCGAGGCGGTCGGCGCGGATGTCACCACACTCGTGCCGGGTGATCGCGTCGTGATGGGCTTTGCCGCCTGCCGCCAATGCCCCCAATGTGTGGCGGGGCACCCAGCCTATTGCCGCGATTTTTCAGCACTCAACTTCGGTGGCTGCCGGGCGGACGGCTCGACCTGCCTGCATGACGGCGTAGCGCCGGTCAGCAGTCACTTCTTCGGCCAATCCTCCTTCGCCAGCCACGCCATTGCAGCCGCCCATAATCTGGTGAAGGTACCGACCGAAGCACCGCTCGAACTGCTCGGCCCGCTGGGCTGCGGTATCATGACCGGGGCAGGCGCGGTGATGAAGGCGCTCAAACTTCAGACTGGCGAGACCATCCTGATCACTGGCGGCGGCCCCGTCGGTCTGAGCGCCGTCATGGCGGCGAAGGCTTCGGGCGCAGGGGAGATCATCGTCGCGGATCCTTTGGCAACACGCCGCGCCATGGCGCTCGACCTGGGCGCGACCCATGTCATCGACGTGACCGCGGGCGACACCGCCGAACAGTTGCGCAAGCTGTTGCCCCAAGGCGTCGATTGCGTGCTGGATACGTCCGGCGCGGTCCCGGCGATCGACTCAGGCGTGGCCTCTCTTGCCCCTCTGGGGCGTCTTGCCATCGTCGGTGTGCCCAAGGCGCTGGATGCGGCGATCAGCCTCAACATCCTGACCCTCCTGTCGCTCGGCATCTCGATCTGCGGCGTGACCGAAGGCAATGCCGACCCGCAGACGTTCCTGCCCGAACTGATCGCGCTGAATGCCAAAGGGCTGTTCCCGTTCGAGAAACTGATAACGACCTACAGGCTGGAAGACATCAACCAGGCGATCGAGGACCAGCATGAGGGCCGCTGCGTCAAGGCTGTGCTGACGATGGCGTGACCTTGCCCGCCGGGCGATCCGTTTCCTTACCGGCGCGGATCGCCTCGACATGGCGGAAGAAGGCGCGTTGCCGCATCAGGCCGAAGAAATCGAGCATCAGCGGAAGCGCATGTTCCACCATCGTGGCGGCTTCCGCCACATCGATATGCCCGTCGACCCGCTCCATGAAGGTCGATGCTTCCCAGCGACCGACAAAATCCGCCGCCTCTGTGTAGAAGCCCAGTATGTCGGGCGTATAATCCAGCCGCTGATCGAACCCGGCCTTGCGCATGTCGCCCCAGATACGCACCAGTTGCGCGCAAGTGATGCTCAGCGCCTCGCCCTGATCCGTCTCGATGATATCCAATATGCCGATCTTCGCCAGCGTGCGGGCATCCTCCGCAGCATGCGGATAGCGTTCCAGCAGCGACGCGATCGTCACCGGCGGCCCGTCCACGCCGGCGCGATGCGCGACCAATTGCTCCAACTGGTCGAACGCGCTGGCCTCGACCCGCCCTTCAGTGCCTTCGCCGCCAATGATCGCCTTGATCTGTGCCAGCGTCAGCCGGTTCTCACGCTGGAGCCGACGCACGGACAGGATCGCCTGGACATGCTCCTCCCCATAATCGGCAACCGTCTTGCGCGGCCGCTCTGGCTCCGGGATCAATCCTTCGCGCAGATAGACGCGGATCGTCTCCCGATGAACCCCCGTCCGATCCTCCAGTTCGCGCATCTTCATGATGGCGCTACAGCATGGCGCACCGGACAGGGCAAGCCGCTATGTTACTTATATACGCAAGGCCGAACGGTTCAGGCCGCGACCTTGCCGCCATCCTCCGCTTCCTGCATCGCGCTGAGCAGTCGGCGCGCCTGGTTGACCGCGCCGTCGCTGGCGATGCCCACAAATGCCCGTTCCGGTTCGTCGTCGATCCGGCGCTGCTGCGCTTCGAGCGTTTCCTCATCCTCGGTGATAGTATCGAAAAACTGGTCGAACAGCACGTCCGGCACACCGCTTTCCTTTGGCGCAGTGGTGCAGATGGTCCACAGATAATGGCTGGTCGTTTCCGTCTCCGGCGTGATGAAATGGTTGTTGGCCAGCATGAAGCCATTGTCGCGCTTGCCTTCATAGGCGCCGGTATCCACCTCGCATCCGCCCGCATTGACGCGGCATGTCATGCCGATGCCCGGCTCGAACCGCACTTCCTGCCAGCGATCGACCCGTCCCTTGAAGCCGCCCGCGTCGATATAGGATTTGGGCGGGATCGAATTGGGCATCTTGCGCAGCAAAGTCACCTTGCGACCGTCGAACTCGACCTTGGTATCGGCATTATAATGTTGCTCCGGGTTCCCGCCGATCGTGCGCGCATGAATATAGGGCACATGGGTCAGGTCCATGATATTGTCGATGATGAGCTGCCAATTGGCCTTCACCGGGAAATTATAGGGCCGCCAGGACCATTTCGGGTCGTTATGTTCGGGGCTGTCGACGATGACCGACGGATCGGCCAGCGCTGGTTCGCCCATCCAGATCCAGATCAGATGATCCTTCTCCACCACCGGATAATGGCGGACATTGGCGGCGACAGGAATGCGCGCCTGGTTGGGGATGCGGGTGCAGGTACCTTTGCCGTCAAATTCGACGCCATGATAGCAGCAGCGGATAACGTCGCCATCGACATGGCCCGAAGAGAGCGGCATCGCCCGATGGCTGCACCGATCCTCCAGCGCGGCGATCTCACCGCTTTCGGTGCGGAACAGCACGACCGCCTTGTTCAGATATTTGCGCCCCAGCGTCTTGCCCGGTTCGATATCGGCGGCGAAAGCGGCCACATACCATGCGTTGTAAATGAACATGCTGCTCTCCATTGTCCGGCCGGGCCGTTCACGGCTCCGGCGCTACCCTATTGTTGGTGGTGATTATGGATGGCCCGCGCAGAACTGCCAATCGCAATCCCATAACGCCATAAGAAAAGCGGGAAACAAAGACGGTAAAGCGGGATCACCGCAAATACAGCCCCCCATTCATGTCCAGCGTGGCGCCCACGAAGAACCCACCGCGATCCGAAGCCAGCAGCGCCGTCGCCGCCGCGATCTCGCCCACTTCCATGAAGCGGCCGACCGGCACCTCGCCCTCGACCTGCGCGATCTGTTCCGCCGACAGTCGCGCCTTGGCCGTGTCGATCGGTCCCGGCGCGATGGCGTTCACGGTCACGCCGGTCCCGGCCAGATAGCGCGCGAAATATTTGGTCAGCATGATCGCCCCGGCTTTGGACGCGGCATAATGGGGGGAGGCCACCGTCCCGCCATTCTGCCCGGCGAGCGAGGTGATGTTGACGATCCGCCCATAGCCATTCTCGCGCATATGGTCGGAGAATATCTGGCAGCTCAGAAATACGCTGCGCATGTTGATCTGGACGATCGCGTCAAACTCTTCCGGGCTGATATCCTGCGTCGGCGTGCGCTTGGCGAAGCCGGCATTGTTCACGACGATGTCGACCTTGCCCCACAGGCCAGCCATCTTATCCCGCGCAGCGATGAAATGCGCCTTCTCCCGCACGTCCAGCGTCAAGGCGATCGCCGTTTCGCCCGACGGATCGAGCGAAGCCGCGACCGCCTGCGCCACAGCGCTGTCCACATCGCTGACGGCCACGCGACCGCCCCCGGCATGGATTTCGCGCGCCACCGCCTCGCCCACACCACGGCCGCCGCCGGTCACCAGTGCGGTGCGGCCTGCAAAGGAAAAACTGCCATTGGCAGGCAGCGTGAAGTGATCGCGCATGATATCGTCCTGCAATAAAATGGTGGGGAGGGCCGCACCCTCCCCGCCCATGCCGTTCGTCAGCGGCGGATCGACAAAGTCAGGCCATAGGTCCGCGGCGTATTGGTAAATATCTTCCAATAGGTCGTGCCATTGCCCGGTACGGCCAGGAAGGCGGTGATGTCGTCCGCATTCACGATCTGATAATTGTTGGTCAGGTTCTTGCCCCACAGGCCGATCTGGAAACGGCCATCGGCCGTTTCATAATTCAGACGGGCATTGAGTGTCCGGCCGCGCGTATCGCGATGCAGATTGTCATAAAGCCGCAGCGTATTGGCGTCGTCGGTCGAAATGCGGGTGGAGAAGTTGAAATCCGCCTGCGGCGTCAGCGTCGCGCCATTGCCCAGTCGCCCGGTATAGGCCGCGCCGACGGTAAAGCTGTCGCGCGGTGCGAACTTGGCGGGATTGCCCGAATAATCGAGGTTCACCAGCGGATCGCGCAGATCGGTATAGGTGCCGACCAGATGCGTATAATTGGCGGTCAGGCGTAGATCCTCGACCGGGCGAATGACGGATTCGACCTCCATGCCCTTCATCTTGAGCGTGCCATTATAGGTATGGGCAATACCGCCCGCGCCAGAGAAATTCTGGAGATTCTTGGTCGTCTGGTGGAACAGCGCGACGTTCAGGTCCAGTCTGTTGTCGAACAGGCGGGACTTTGCGCCGATTTCATAATTTTCGGCATTTTCCGGCTCCAGCGGAATGGTGGGGTCGCGATAGGCATTGTCGACGAAGCCGCCCGATTTGAAGCCCTTGGCATAGGTCGCATACATGTTGATCTGTTCGGTCGGCTCGAACTTGATCGTGAAGCGCGGCGTGAAGGCGTCCCAGGTGCGGCCGCCCGATGCGCGCACTTCGCCGGGAAAACCGAAACCGGGAATGGCCCCTGCATCCGTGGTCGAAAAGGCACGATAATCGATCTTCTTGCGATCCGACGTGTAGCGACCGCCCGCGACCACGGCCAGATTGTCGGTGATTTCGAACGTCGCTTCGCCGAACACGGCCAGGCTGCGGACATTGCCGTCCTGGACGCGGGTGATGTTGGTGACGTCAGGATTGCGACGGATGCTGCCGGGCACGGCCGATCCGGGCAGCGGGCTGTAGAAAAAGATGTTCGTCGTCGAAACATCCGCCGACAGGAAATAGGCACCCACGACATAGGAGAAACGGCCCGGTGCCGATGCGAAGCGCACTTCCTGCGTGAAGCTGCGGTTCTTGACCACCTGGCGGCGGTCGAACACCGGCACGACCGTCCCCACCGGCACGTCGTCGTTGATCGCGCGGCTGTCGTTCATGCGATAGCCGGTGATCGACGTCAGCGTACCGCCGAGCAGGTCGAGGTCGCCGCGCAGATAGCCGCCGCGCAACCGCTGGCGATAGGGTGACGATACGAAGTCATTATTGGTCCATTCGTCATCGGTATAGGCGCCGAACGTATCGGGGATGACCTGATTGCCGCCAATGCCGAGCTGGATCGCGCCGCCATTGCCTTTGGTATAGCTATAATCGCCCGACAGGATGACCTGCAGCGTATCGGTCGGCTGGAACAGCAGCTTGCCGCGCGCCGAATAGCTGTCATATTTGCCGTAACGCCCCGACTGGTTAGGCGTGTCGATCAGGCCATCGCTATGTTCGGTGCTGAACGCGAAGCGGCCGGCGATCTTGTCCTCGACCAGCGCGCCGTTCAGCATCCCTTCGGTCCGCACGAAGCCGCCATTGCCGCCACTGATCTGGGCGAAATAATCATCGTTGAATTCAGGATTGTTGGTGACCACCGCAATCGCGCCGCCCACCACGTTGCGCCCGAACAATGTACCCTGCGGGCCGCGCAGCACTTCGACGCGGTTGGTGTCGTAGAAATTGGCGTTCAGGTCGTTGTTGAACACATAATAGACGTCATCCATGAAGAAGGCGACCGGCGTGTCCAGCGTGGCGGTACGGAACGTCGACACATTGCCACGGATCGCGACGATCGACAGCGACTTGTCGGCGGTGTTGATGGTGATGCCCGGCATCTGCTGCGTCAGCGCGGCGGGGCTGTAGACCTGCGCCTCGCGCAGCAATTCGCCGCCAAACGCCGCAATGGAAAAAGGCACTTCGCGCACGGTCGATTCGCGCCGCTCGGCGGTGACGACGATGTCTTCGGGGAAGATCGCCTGCTGGGGCGCTGCGTCCTGCGGCACTGGCTGATCAGCCTGCGCGAAGGCTGAAACACTCGTCATGGCGGCGATGATCGCGCCCATGGCGCAGGATGTTTTGAAGCTGAAAGGCATTCCCGGACTCTCCCTTGACAACACGGCTTGATGCCGTCTGCCAACCGTGAAGCAGCAAAAACAAAAGAGGCGCAATAGCATCGTCCCGGTTATTGAATGGTCCGACCACATTCCGATTGGGGCGGGGCGTGCAGTGGCTCTAGTCAGGGATCAGGGAATGGCGCTGGCTTCGATTCACGCCGCGCCGATAACGAAAAGCAAGGAAGAGGCTGAAAAACTCATGCAGTCCACAGATAGCGCCGACATGACCAGGGTAGGACCGGGCACGGTCATGGGCACGATGATGCGCCAATATTGGCTGCCCGCCTGCCTTTCGTCCGAAGTTACCGCTGACGGCGATCCATTGCGCCTGATGATCCTGTGCGAAAAGCTAATCGCCTTCCGCGACAGTTCAGGCCGGGTCGGCATCATGGACCATCGCTGCCCGCATCGCTGTGCGTCGCTGTTCATCGGCCGCAACGAGGAAAACGGCATACGCTGCGTTTATCATGGCTGGAAGTTCGACGTCGACGGCAAGTGCGTCGATATGCCCTCCGTCCCCGCCCGCATGGACTTCAAGGACAAGGTCCATGCCAAGGCCTATAAGACGCATGAAGCCAACGGCCTGATCTGGGTCTATATGGGCGAAAGCCAGTCCGCCCCGCCGCCCTTGCCGGAAATCGAAGCGACGATGCACCCGGACGCCGAAATCTGGTGCCTGCAGCGCGACTGCAACTGGCTCCAGGCGCTGGAGGGCGACATCGACACCAGCCATGTCGGCTTCCTGCATGTCGGCTCGATCGAAGCGGACGATCTGGATGAGGATCATCCGATGCGCCCGACCGTCCTCAACCGCGCGCCCGATTATGAGGTGGCGCAGGCCGACTGGGGCGTCATGTATGGCGGCTATCGCCCGAATGATGATGGCCAGATGAGCTGGCGCGTCGCCCACTATATGTTCCCGTTCTGGACGCAGACACCCAACAATCGTTTCGCCACCCGCGCCATTGCCCGCGCCTGGGTGCCGATGGACGACGAACATTCGATGCTGTTCGACATCACCTGCGGCGTGGATGCGGGCAACCCGGCCTATACGTCGACGCTCAAGGACGGCACGCCCTTGTTCGCGCCGCTGGAATATGCGCCCAACACCACCGACTGGTTTGGCCGCTGGCGCTCGCCCGATAGCGAGAAGAATGACTGGGCGATCGACCGCGAATCCCAGCGCAACGGCACCCAGTTCACCGGCATCCCCAACATCACGATGCAGGATCAGGCGGTGACCGAAAGCATGGGACCGATCACCGACCACAGCTTTGAAAATCTGGCCCCCACCGACCAGATGATCGCCCGCGTCCGCCGCCGCGTGCTGCTGGCCGCCCGCGCGCTCGCCAACAAGGGGACGCTGCCGCCGGGCATCGAAGACCCCAGCATCTTCTATCGCGCGCGCGCCGGCTCCTTCCTGCATGACCCCAGCGACACGCTCGCCAACGCCTATGAATCGGCACTGGCCAAGGCGGTACGCTGGCCCGACAAGGTCGAAGCGGCTGAGTGACACATATATAAGGGCCGGGGCGATCCATGCCCCGGTGCCTCGGACAAGGATGATAGAGGTGACGACACGCATTGCGGTTTGTCCGGTTCGCCGATCCATGGCGCCCCGGCCCTGCCAAGAGACGCATCGCACCGGACGGAGAGGGTGATGCGCGCACGACTGAAGAATATCCGCTGGGAGGCCGAAGGCATCAACAGCTACATCCTGGAACCCGTCGATGGCGGGCTGATGCCGCCCTTCGATCCGGGCGCGCATATCGACGTCCAGCTTTCCCCCGGTCTGGCGCGCAGCTATTCGCTGGTCAATGATCCCGCCATTCGCGGCTATTATGAAATCGCCGTCCATCATGCCATCGACGGTCGCGGCGGATCGCGCCATATCCATGAAAAATGGCAGGTCGGCCAGATCCTCGACATATCGGAACCGAAAAACAATTTCCCGATGGTGGAGGATGCCAGCCACACCGTGATGATCGGTGGCGGGATCGGCATCACGCCGATGCTGCCCATGATCGCACGTCTCGAAAAACTTGGGCGTAGCTGGGAACTCCATTATGTCGCCGCGTCGCCGGAGCGCGCCGCCTATGTCGATCGCCTGTCCGATTATGACCAGGTGGAAATCGCCTATGACGGCATTCCCGGCGGCCGCCGCCTCGACCTCAAAGCCATCTGCGCCGCTGCGCCCGCCGACGCGCATCTCTATTGCTGCGGCCCCGGCGGGATGCTCGATGCCTTCCTCGCCATCAATTGCGACCGGCCCAAGGGCCATGCCCATATCGAATATTTCTCGGCCGAAACCGAAATGGCGACCGAGGGCGGCTACACATTGGAACTGGCCAGGAGCGGCAAGACCATCGCAGTGGAAGAAGGCGAAACGATGCTCGACGCGCTGCTCAGCGCCGGTGTCAATGTCGGCTTTGCTTGTTCCGAAGGGATTTGCGGCACCTGCGAGGTCAAGGTGCTGGACGGCATTCCCGACCATCGCGACCATTTCCTGTCGGATGACGACAAAGCCGCCAACAGGTCGATCATGGTTTGCTGTTCAGGGTCCAAAAGCGCAAACCTCGTCCTCGACATCTGATAGCGATATTCCGGTTTTCCAATGCCACACCGGCAAATGAATGAAGCGGCCGCAAACGGCCCAGGCTCAAGGAGACGATCTTGGCGGTCGCCACGATAGAAGGCAGCAGCAGCAGTCCGGCGGGATCAGGGGGCATGTTGGACGACATACCCATGTCGTCCTACCAGATCTGGTCCGTGCTGATGATCGCCGCGACCGTCATTCTCGACGGCCTCGACAATCAGATGCTTGGCCTCGCCGCGCCCTCCCTGCTTCAGGAATGGGGCATCGACCGCACGGCATTGGGGTCCGTGTTCGCGCTGGGCTTTGTCGGCATGGCCATCGGTACGCTGACGTCGGGCTGGGTCGGCGATCGCTTCGGACGGCGCGGCGCGCTGATCATCGGCGTCGCCATCTTCGGCGTTGCGACCCTGCTAACCGGCTTTTCCATGACCTTGTGGCAAGTCGCTGCGCTCAAGACGCTGGCGGGCGTGGGCCTTGGCGGCGTCCCCGGCACCGCCAGCGCCATGATCGCCGAATTCACCCCCGTCCGCTGGCGCAGCGTCGCCGTCACCTTCGGCGTGGTGTGCGTGTCGATCGGCGGGATATTGGGCGGGGTCGCGGCCGCGCTGATCCTGCCGGGCCTTGGTTGGCGCTGGCTCTTCTATATCGGCGGCAGCGTGACGATGATCTTCGTCGCTTGGCTCTGGTTCGTCCTGCCCGAATCCCCCCGCTATCTGGCGGAACGGCCCGATCGCGCCGCTGAACTCGACCGCATCCTGCGCCGCATCGGCCATCCCGACCCTGCCTCCGTCGCGCATGTGCCACGCGCCGCCGGGGAAGCGCCCCGCTACGAACCGATGCGCAACCTGTTCGGCACGGCCCTGTTGCGCGACACGCTGGCGCTGTCGGTCGCGATGTTCTCCGGCATGTTCATGATCTACCTCATGTTCAACTGGGCACCGACCATGCTGACCAGCGCAGGCTTTGGCCTGCAAACCGCTAGCCTTGGCCTTACCAGCTTCAACATCGGTGGCACGATCGGCGCGATGATCGCGTCGCTGGCGATCATTCGCTTCGGATCGCGCCCGGTGCTGATCCTGATGGCGATCGTCGGGGCGGCCGTTTGCGCCACGCTCGCCCTGCTGCCAATCAGCGGCGCGCGCAACGAAGGCGCTGTCCTAGCCTGCCTTGGTGCGCTGGGCCTCTTCGCCAGTGCCGCGCAATCGGCCATGTTCGCGGTCGGCGCGCACGCTTTCCCGACCGGACTGCGCGCCCGTGGCCTGGGTCTGATGGGTGCGGCCGGCCGCATCGGCGCGATCGTCAGCGCGGTGGCGGGCGCCGTCCTGATCGATTGGGGCAATCTCGGCTTTTTCGGCGCGCTCGCGGCCTTGATGCTGGTCAACGCCTTGGGCTTCATCGCCGTGCGGGGCCATGTGCCCGCGCTCGGCCGCAAGGACGCAATTCTATGAGCGACAGCTTCGACTATATCGTGATCGGCTCCGGCTCGGCGGGCAGCCTGATGGCCAATCGCCTGTCGGCCGACCCGGCCAACCGCGTCGCCCTGATCGAAGCGGGGCCATCCGACAGAAAATGGCCAGTCAACCTCAAGACCGCCATGCCGGTCGGCAATATCTTCCTGCTGCCGCACGAAAAATATAACTGGAAACAGGCGCTGACCGGAAACGCCGCCTTCAACAACCGCACGATCAACTTTCCGCGCGGCAAGCTGTTCGGGGGATGCAGTGCCATCAACGGCGGCGTCTATATTCGCGGACAGAAGGCGGATTACGATGCTTGGGCCGATGCGGGCAATGACGGCTGGGCCTATGACGATGTCCTGCCCGCATTCAAGGCGGTGGAAAATTACGCCGGTCCCGATACGCCCTGGCACGGCAAGGGCGGCGAACTGGATGTGCAGAAGCCCAAAAGCTGGAACCCGGTCAGCGCCGCCATCGTCGATGCAGCGGTCGAGGCAGGCCACCGCCGCAATGATGATTTCGCCAGCGATCGGCAGGACGGCTTTGGCCGCTACGACCTCAACCAGCGCAATGGCACCCGCCTGTCGAGTGCCCGCGCCTTTCTCCATCCCGCGCTGGATCGCACCAACCTGACCGTCATGGCGGAAACCATGGTCCGCCGCATTCTGTTCGACCGTGGCCGCGCGGTAGGGCTGGAGATCGAGACGGGCGGCGCACGCAGCACCATCGCGGCGCGGCGGGAGATCATTCTGTGCGCGGGTGCGACCAATTCGCCGCAACTGCTGATGCTGTCGGGCATAGGCCCGCAGGATCATCTGCGCGAGATGGGCATCGACCTTGTCCACCATTTGCCCGGCGTCGGTGCGCATTTGCAGGACCATCCCACCGTCCATGTCGCGATGGAAAACCCGTCGGCGGAATCCTATGCCGTGTCGGCCAAAGTCTTGCCCCGCATCCTGGCCAGCCCATTCAAATATCTGCTGAAGCGCGAAGGGATGCTGGCCTCCAATGTCGCGGAGGCGGGCGGTTTCCTTTGCACCGACGGAACGGGTCGCCCCGACATCCAGATCACATTCCTCGCCGGGCTGAAGCTCGACGCCCGCTCCGTCCCCCGCCGCCACGGCTATATGGGCCTCATTCAGCTACTGCGTCCCAAAAGCGCGGGGTCGGTCCGACTGGCCAGCAACCGACCGGAAGACAAGCCGGTCATCGATCCCAATTTCTTTGCCGATCCCTATGACATGCAGACGTTGATCGCCGGCTTCCGCGCCTGCCGCCATATCTTCGCCCAGCCAGCGCTCGCCGCCATGACCGGCGCGGAAATCGAACCGGGCGCGCAGCATCAGGGCGACGCCGAGATCGACGCCGCCCTGCGCAAGATCGTCAACACTGCCTATCATCCGACCGGCACATGCAAGATGGGACCGGACAGCGATCCGATGGCCGTCGTGGACAACCGTCTGCGCGTGCGCGGCGTATCCGGCCTGCGCATCGTCGATGCGTCGGTCATGCCGGACATCATCAGCGGCAACACCTCCGCCCCCACCATGATGATCGCCCAGCGCGCGGCACAGTTCATCCTGCAAGACGCCGTCACATCCAACATCGCCGCCTGAAAGAGTCCGTCATGACCCAGCTTATCATCCCCCCCCGCCCCGCCCTGCTCGACGCCCCGCATCAGGACATGCTGATCGGCGGCCAGCGCGTCCCCGCTTTGTCGGGTCAGCGGTTCGAGACCCGCAATCCCGCCACCGGCGATCTGCTGGCCACCGTGGCGCAGGGCAGCGCGGAGGATGTAGACCGCGCGGTCAAATCCGCCCGCACCGCATTTGAAGGGCCATGGCGGCGGATGAAGCCGGTCGAGCGCCAGCGCATCATGCTGCGCCTCGCCGATCTGGTGGAGCAGCATTTCGAAGAACTGGCGATGCTCGACACGCTGGACCTTGGCGCGCCCTATAGCCGCACGATCATGGGCAAGGCGCGGGCTGGGGCGCTACTGCGCTATTATGCGGGGCAGGCGACGCTGATCACGGGCGATACGATCGACAACAGCGCCATGGGCGATGTCCTCTCCCACACGCTCAAGGAACCCATCGGCGTGGTCGCGGCGATCAACCCGTGGAACGGCCCGATCGGCATGTCGGTATGGAAGGCCGGGCCGGTGCTGGCCACCGGCTGCACCCTCGTCATGAAGCCCGCCGAACAGACGCCCCTGTCCGCGCTGCGCTTTGGCGAACTGTGCCTGGAAGCGGGCGTGCCGGACGGCGTCATCAACATCGTCACGGGCCTTGGCGATGCAGGCGCGGCGCTCTCCAGTCACCCGGACGTCGACAAGATCGCCTTCACCGGCTCCACCGGCGTCGGCGAAAAAATCCTGCACGCCGCCGCCGGAACGATGAAGCGCGTAACGGTGGAACTGGGCGGCAAGTCGCCCAACATCGTCTTTGCCGATGCCGATCTCGACAAGGCCGTCCCCGCCGCCGCCATGGCTGTGTTCGCCAATGCCGGGCAGATTTGCAGCGCGGGCACGCGCCTGTTCGTGCAAAGCACAATCCACGACGAATTCATGGAGCGCCTCGCCGCCTTCACGAAGACGATCAAAGTCGGCGACCCGCTGGACCCGACCACCCAGATGGGTCCGGTCGTATCCCTGGCCCAGATGGACAAGATCCTCGCCTTCATCGAAGGCGCAAATACAGAAGGCGCCCGCCCGCTGACCGGCGGCAATCGCATGAGCGGCGCGGGCTATGATGCCGGCTATTTCATCGAACCCACCATCTTCACCCATGTCGCCGACGACATGACGATCGCGCGGGAAGAGATTTTCGGCCCGGTCCTCTCCGCCTTCACGTTCGACACGATCGAGGAGGTTCTAACCCGCGCCAACGCCACCGAATTTGGCCTAGGCAGCGGCGTATGGACCCGCGACCTGGCCACCGCGCACCGCATGGCGCGCGGCATCCGCGCCGGGTCCGTCTGGGTCAATTGCTACCAGATGCTCGACCCTGCCGTCCCCTTCGGCGGCTACCGCATGAGCGGCTTCGGCCGCGAGTCCGGCGCGCATCATATCGAGGATTATCTGGAAACGAAGGCGGTCTGGATCAACCTGGATTAGCCCCTCACACCCAGCCCGATTCCCGCAAATCGGGCGGCGCGCCCGCCACCCGCTCGCCCTTGGCCGCCTCGCTCAGCATGTCGAGGAAGCGCCGCTGGGTCGCAGTCGGACGCCAACTGCGTCGCGTCGTAATACCCACCACGCGCTTGCTGTCCTCTAGCGGCGGCCCGACTTGCGTCAGCAGCCCGCTGCGGATCTGCAACGCCACCTGATCGGGCGACAGCAGCGTCAGAAAATCCCCCTCCGTCAACAAGCGCCCGATGATCATCACCGACCCGCACTCGACCGGCGTCGCTGGCACCTTGCCCGCCCCGAACAGCTTTTCCCATTGTTCGCGCAATGGCGAATTGGCGGGCGCGACGATCCAGGGGTAGCTCGCCAGTTGCTCCATCGTCGGCTTGTCCACCTTGGCCAGCGGATGCTGGCTCCCCGCCGCGATCACCAGCCGGTCCTCCGACAAGGGCAATTGGTACAGATCGGCAATCTCGAACGGCCGCAGCGCGCCGACGACCATGTCGATCACCCCGTCGCGCAGCGGCTCGACCAGTTCGCGCCAGCTTCCCTCCAGCACCTTGAACGCCGCGCGCGGATCGCTCCGCGCCATCCGCGCCATGGCCGCCGGAACCAGATAGGGCCGCGCCAGCGGCAACGCCCCGAACGCGATCAGCTCGCTCCCGCTGCCGCTATCGCGCCCGATGTCCGCCAGCGCCGCGACGATCTCCGCTACCGCCAACCTTGTGCCCCGCGCCAGCCTTTTCCCCGCCGGATTGAGCCACACCGCCCGCCCCCGCCGCTCGACCAGCTTCCCGCCGATCATCTGCTCCAGGTCGCCGACCGCGCGATGCACCGCCGTCTGCGACAGGGTGCTGCCGTGCGCCGCCGCCGCGAAACTCCCCGCCTCCGCCAGCGCCAGGAAGGCGCGCAACTGCGTCATCGTCATCAACCGTTCGGGGTAATGGAACACGCCCGACAAGCCCTTGGCCGCCTGCGACAGATGATCGAGCGCCGCGCGCGCCCGTTCAATCACGATCTCGCCCATGGGCGTTGGCACCATGCCGCCCGATCGCCGCTCGAAAAAGGTGTAGCCAAATTGTCGTTCCAGCTTGGCCAGCCCCTGCGTCAATGCCGGTTGCGACAGGCTGACCACATCGGCGGCGGCGGTGATGCTGCCATGTTCGCGGATCGCCAGCAGCGCGCGCAGGTGGCGCAGATTAAGGTCGAACGGATCGGTCGCCATGCCGCTTACTCTTGTTACCCTCCACCCGCGCGCTGTGGCGTCATCGGGCGACCTCAGCCTTAAAGGACAACTGCCCCAAAGGACAGCGGCCCCTTGCCCCAATAGGCACAAATTGTAATGGACTGACCATTACTGCAATGGTAGGACCATTAGCGAGAGGCGCGCACGGCCGCCCCACGGATTCGGATAAGAAGGAGGCACAAGATGGACTTTGAACTGCCCGACGACATCAAGGAATTTTGCGACGTCACCCGTGCCATCGTGCGCGACCTGCTGCCTTATGAAGCGGAATTTCAGGCCACCGGCAAAGTCCCGCCGATCGTGCGGCAAACGCTGGTCGACAATGGCTATTTCGGCCTGTCCTTGCCGGAAGAATATGGTGGCCTGGGCCTCGGCGCACTCGCGCAGGCGGCGGTGCAGATCGAACTCGCCCGCCTTCCCCCCCAATTCTGGACCGAATTGCGCCCGCTAATGGGTCCGGGCGCGCGCAACATCGTCTATCATGCCTCTGAAGCGCAAAAGCAGCAGTTGATCCCCGGCATGGTGTCGGGCGAAATCCCGATCGCCTTTGCCCTCACCGAACCCAATAGCGGGTCCGATCCGGGGTCAATGCGTACCACCGCCACCCGCAATGCCGACGGATGGGTCATCAACGGCTCCAAAACCTATATTTCCAACGGCAAGAACGCCAAATATGTGATCGTCTATGCCTATACCGACAAGGCCGCGGGGCCACGCGGCGGCATTTCCGCCTTCCTGATGCCCGCCGACACGCCCGGCTTTGCCGTTACCGGCACGATCGAACTGATGGGCACCGCAACGCCCGGCGTCTATGAACTGACCTTCGACGAATGCCAGTTGCCCGCCGACGCCCTGCTCGGCGAAGAAGGGCGCGGCTTCCACTATGCGCTCGAAGGCCTGAACGAAGGCCGCATGAATGTCGGCGCGACCGCCGTCGGCATGGGCGAATATGCGCTGGAACTGGCGATCGAGGAATCGAAACAGCGCCCGGCCTTTGGAGGCGTCATCTCGGACTTCCAGGCGATCCGCCACTATATAGCCACCATGGCGACGGACATGCGCGCTGCGCGCCTGATCCTGCTCGACGCCTGCTGGCGCTACGACCAGGGCGAAAAGAAACGCGAACTCGCCTCCATGGCCAAACTGTTCTGCACCGAAGCGGGCAGCCGCACGGTCGACACGGCGGTCCAGATCTTCGGTGGCTCCGGCTATTGCCGGGGCTTCGCGATCGAGCGCCTGTACCGCGACATTCGCATCACGCGGATCTACGAGGGATCGTCGGAGATTCAGAAGAACACGATCGCGCGGGAATTGTTGCGGTAAGATGGAGAGAGGGTGGGAGGGGTGTAGGGCGTCTTCCGCCTAATGGCTGGTATGCGCCAATCATTGACATTCCTCAGGTTGAACGACCCGCTCTAAAGCAGACGTTCGTCGACAAAAGCCCTTCCGCAATCGCCTTAGACTGCTCTAGCGCGTCTGTTTTACGCGCTGCCATTCCCGCTTCAGGACTACATGGGAGAGGCGCATTAGATAACCGATCAGGTCGCCATATGCATTCTCGTGCGCCGCCGCCCCTAAGAGTTTGTCAGGTATAGGTCCGAGCAATTTACCCCAGTCCTCCTCTTTGTAGCCATTGGGATCTCGTTTAATTGCATCCTTAAGATTTCTTACGTCGTGGATCTTGTTGAACTCTTCGTCGCCCCATTCGAAAAAAGAGAGCTTAATGCTGAGGAACATGAGAAGACGATGATCTTTCTCACTTGGATTGAGCATGAGTTCCATCTCAAGGCGAGATGCGGTCAGCTTAGTGTGTACTGCATCGCATTTTGCCTCTTCAGGCCTGTAGTGGATAGCGTCGGCAAAAGCGATGAAGCGCGAGATCTCACCTCTCAGCTTGTCGAGCCAGGCCTGACGGCTGCCTGCCTTCACTTTGGCCTGAAGCTGTCGGTGAGTGAAATAAATTGATATAGCAGCGGCGATCAACGCGAGAAATGCGGTCAGATTAGCATTTAGAGCTAGATCCACAGTGTGAAAGCCGAGCTTTGGATCTGAAAATTTTGGGTTATGCGTTTGCGCGTCGGAAAGAAGAATTGGTAAAATAGGCCCGGCAACGAGGAACGAGAGTCCTTCGATCAATAATGCTCCGATAACGATATTTCCTCCAATCGCCTTCGCTGCCCTTTGAAAGTATTTCGTCTTAGGATTATAAACCACCGGATCATCGTCCACGTCCCCCAAAGTCATGCGACGCACGTCGTCCCAGGAAGGAGTGTCGGGAGTGCCACCGAGATTCCACCAGTCAGGTTTCGGAAGGACGGTACTCCTTTGAAGGTGCAGAAAAGCGGCGAGCGATACCCCAACCAGTATCACGGCTACCGCTAGTCGAAGGAATACTTCGCCGTGCAAATCCAAACAAATCCATTCTTTGTGCGTCCAGGCTCCAACAAAAGCTAAAATAGCGGCAGCGACTAATGGAGCGCACCAGGGGACGGGATCGCAGCGCGATTTTTTGCGGGGTGAAAGTTGCGTTGGCTCGGCATCGCCAGAGACGGGATCGGGCGATTTTGCAAGGTGCTGTCGCACAAACAGCGTAATTGCCGAAGCGATTGCGAATATGACGACTAACGCGGCCACAAGTCTACTTCGCATGCATTCCCCGCAAACCCCAAAGCTGATTCTTCTGCTCCGAATGAACTGTATTAGCAATCCTACAAGCGTTGCCAAACGTGAGCAGATGCTAGGATAGTCAGGGTCACTGCAATGGGACATGCGCGATGAACTTTTGGATAAACGGAACGTCTGATATTGGAAGGGCACGTTTGCCCCGATTGATTGCAAAGGTTGGTTGGCACCGGCCGGATCAGGCGACCCAATGGAGGGGCAGCTATCCCATAGGTGCACCCCGCAACCTGACGGTCGCCTTTCGGCCAGTTCCCCCTGTCCTACATCCCCCACCCCATGCCACAATCCCCTCGGCTCTTTCCAACCGTCAGTCCCACGCCGCCCCGTCCGCACGAGCGCGCGTATGAACTTCGCAAAAAATCTCCTATTGCGAAGTCCGCGCCACGACTCCGCTCCCACGCAAATGCGTGGCCTGCAACGGTGTGAACTTCGCAGCCTTTGCAGCGCCTCGGTCAGCCCAGATCGCCGCTGGCCCGCAGTGCCGCCACCGCCTCCGCGCTGACGCCCAGCCCGGCCAGCACGGCCGCGCCATCCTCGCCCAGCCGCGCAACATGGTCCCGCGCCTCGACCCGCGACCCGCTCATGCGGAAGGGCGGATTGGTCACCTTGAAGGCACCCGCATCGTCATGCACCTGCGCGAACGCCCCCCGCGCCGCCAATTGCGGATCGTCCAGCAGCTCGCCAATCTCGCTATAACGGGCGCAGGGCACGCCATGGCGCGACAGGATCGCCTCGGCCTCCTCCGCGCTGCGTTCCAGCGTCCATTGCTCGGTCAGCGCCAGCAAGGTCGCCCAATTGGCATTGCGATCCGCATTGGTCAGGAATCGCGGATCGTCGCGCCATTCGGGATGGCCGACCGCGTCCGACAATTGCTCGAAATTGCGCGGACTGGTCGGCGCGACCATGATGAAGCCGTCATTGGTCTTGAGCGGCGTATAGAGCGGCCGCCGCGCGTCGCCCGGAAATTGCGCCTCCTGCGTTTCGAACACCAGCATGCCGACCATCGCTTCCAGCATCGACAGGTCGATATGCTGCCCCTGCCCCGTCCGCTCCCGCTGATAGAGCGCGGCCTGGATCGCGCCGAACGCATGGGTGCCGCCCAGCACGTCGGCGATGAAGATGCCGCTGGTCGCGGGCCGGTCCGCCCCGTCCTGATAGCGCAGGTTGACCATGTCGAACCCGCTGGCGGCATGGATCACCGGCGCATAGGCCGGGTGCAGCGCCTTCGGCCCGGTCTGGCCATAGCCGGAGATGGAGCAATAGATGAGCCGCGGGTTGATCGCCGCCAGCGCCGCGAAGTCGAGACCAAATCGCGCCATGACGCCGGGGCGGAAATTCTCCACCAGCACGTCGCAGGTGGCGACCAGTTGCTTGATAAGGTCGATGATATCGGGCGATTTGAGGTTGCAGGCAATGGACTGCTTGCCCGCGTTCAGATTGCCGAAATAGGCGCTATGCCCGTCTCGCTTGGGGGGCCGCGCACGGACCTGATCGCCCTCAAGCGATTCCACCTTGATGACCTCCGCGCCAAGATCGGCGAGCATCCGGGTGGCGAACGGCCCGGCCATGACGCTGGTGAAATCCAGCACCCGCACGCCGTCCAGCGCGCCCGCCATCACTCTCTTGCCATCATCCGCCATGCCGCACCTATCTATGGAGCCATATATTCAATGGTCCTACCTATTGCATGGCAAAGATGGCGCGGTCAATCAGCCCTTGGCGGCGGCCTTGCTGTTCTTGCGGACATGGCGATGCACCCGTTCCAGATGCTTGCGCATTTCCGCAACGGCCGCTTCCTCATCCTTCGCCCGCAAATGCCGCACCAGCTTGAACCGGGATTCGATCAATGACTGCTGCAATGTCTCATAGTCCGGCCCCCGCACAAATTCGTGCAGGATCGCCGATAGCGAATCCACGAAGATGCCAAAGATGCGGTTCTTGGTCGCCCGCGCCAGCACCGCATAATATTCCACCGCACAGGCATAGCGCGCCTCCACGCTGGTTTCCCGCTTGGTCCGCTCGGCAATCGCCTCCAACTCCGCAAGGTCGGTTTCCGTGGCGCGCGCGCACGCCAGGCGGACGATGATGTCCTGCAACGCCAGCCGCGCCTCGGTCAGTTCGCCCAGCGAAATATCACCCAGATGGACATAATCCTGCATCGCCTGCACGATCCGGTCCGGCTCGGCCGTCTGCACGAATGCCCCGCCCTTCGCGCCCTTCACATTGCGGATAATGCCCGCAACCTCCAGACTGCGCAGCGCTTCCCGCAACGCGCTGCGACTGACCTGAAATTCGACCGCCAATTCCCGTTCGGCGGGCAGTTTGTCCCCCGCCTTGAGCGTGCCCGCCGCCAATTGTTCGCGGATCTGTTCACAGATCACCTCGAACGCGCGCCGCGTCTTGATAGGGGCGAAACTGGGCTTGGGGGACGAGGACGATGCCATAGAGTGCGCTCCGATAGGGATGCGCAAAGCTATAGCCGACGCCCAGAAAGGCGCAATGGCCGGACCGAATGGCACTGACTGATGCCTTTCATTCCTTAATGGTCCGCCAATTATAGAAATGCAGCAGGCCATGAAGATCCTTGTGCCCGTGAAGCGGGTTATTGATTATAATGTGAAGCCGCGTGTGAAGGCGGACGGCACGGGCGTCGATCTGGCGAACGTCAAGATGAGCATGAACCCGTTTGACGAAATCGCGGTCGAGGAAGCCATCCGCCTGAAGGAAAAGGGCAGCGCCGCGACCGCTTCGCCAGGACCCGGGACAGCGGCCGCCGCCTGCATCCGCGCGAGGAACCGTTCGTCCTGGCCGATGCCGAGCCGGATTCCGAAGGTGGCGCAGAGACCACGGATGGTGTTGTCGAGCCGGACGCGCGCCTCGACCAGATGCCCGCGGGCAGTAATGACCGAGCGCACGCCGTGTGCCGCCGGCGACTTGACGTGCACCTCCTTGTAGAACCCCGCACGCGCCAGCTGCACCAAGCCGGCCGCGTCGTGCGGATCGGTCTTGTTGGCCTTCATCGCTTTCAGGCTCTGGTGGGCCTGACGGGCGTCGATGCAGACGATCGCGACGCCCGGCTCGCGCAGGCCCAGCGCGATCGATGGGGTCACGCGGCCCGTCTCGATCACCGCGCGTTCGACCGGCCCATATTGCTCCAGCGCCGTGGCGATCGCCTTCGGCGTGCTGTCGACGCACTGCGTCCCGATCTTGTGTCCATCAGCATCGACGACACAGACGTGCGTCGTTTCCATCGACAGGTCTAATCCGGCATAGTGCTTCATGGCTGCTTCCTTCCTTCAGGCTTCGACAACCAGAAGTGTGCGCCGCTCAGCCGGCTCGAGGAAGCAGCCACAAATTACACGATGACTCATTGATTAAGCCAGAAGATGAAGGTTTGCGGTGATACAGATGGCGGACATGAAGGTGTGGGTGCATCGATCGTAGCGGGTATGGATGCGTCGCCAGTCCTTTAGCCTACCGAACATGATCTCGATCTTGTGGCGTTGTGCGGAATTGGTATCTTCCGGTTCGCCTTTGACGGGATGCAGGCGACGATCTCACGGTCTGCCAGCGCGGCCCGGAACCAGTCGGCATCGTATCCCTTGTCGGCGAGTAGGGCTTTGGCCTTGGGCAAGGCGTCGATCATGAGGGCTGCGCCTTTCTAGTCGCTCATCTGGCCCTCGCTCAGCAGCATGACCAGCGGCCTGCCCTTGCCATCGCAGACAGCATGGAGTTTCGAGTTCAGGCCGCCCTTGGTGCGTCCGATACGTCGGGGAGCGAAGCGGAGCAGCCATTGATCCGGGGTGTAGAGGGCGGTGACAAACCAGGCCAATGGAACGCCAGCGATTTGCTGAGCGTGGCGGTTTAAAAACCAGCCATTG
>NZ_JAZDXA010000052.1:0-28924 GCF_040170545.1 Sphingobium sp. MK2 | reverse complement strand
CGGCAGAAGGTGCCGATGTGCTGGTGCTGGTCACCGAATGGGACATTTTCCGCGCGCTCGACATGAAGCGCCTCGCCAGTGCGATGAACGGCAATGCGCTCGTCGATCTGCGCAATATATACCCCCTCGCCGAAGTCACCGAAGCTGGCTTTACGCTGGCCCGCGTCGGCGCGGCGAGTTGAACGTTTCGCCCAGCCGACGTGACAAAATCCTGATTTCAGCCAACACATCAATCAGCGGTGCATGTAACATGGCGGAATCGGGAGCTTTGTTGGCCGCCTGGCACTATTGGGCGGCCAAGAGCAGTAAGCGCGCTGTGCGACAGACAGCATCGAACGTCGTTGGGATGAGGTGACATAGCCGCGATCGGGCGATATGTATCATCCGCCCGACTGCGGGCCATTATTAGAATTGACGACATCTCGACGGCCTGTGCCAAGAGTGTCGGGTCGAGCCGAAGGGCATTTGGAGATTTCATGAACTGCTTGTCGCACCTTCATTATGGCGCTCGTCTTCCACGCCTCTGCCTTTTGGCCGCCCTGCTCGCTACGACTGCCTGCACCTCGATCGGACCGGGAACAAGCCGGGTCGTCAAAGCGGGCAAGGCGCAGGACGGCGCTATTCAGGGCATCCAGATCATCAACCTCGACGAACGTTCGCTGGTCGAGATGCCCCGCGCAACCACCCCTGATTTTGCAACCGGCCTTGGTTATTCCGATGCGGTGGGCGAAACGGTGGGTTCGGGTGATGTCCTGAACGTCACTATCTGGGAAGCGCCGCCGGCTGTGTTATTTGGTGCGAGTGCAGCGTCGGGCACCTCCGTCCAGACCAGTGGCACCACCACCCTGCCTGAATTTCTGGTTGGTCCGTCGGGCCGGATATCCGTGCCGTTCGCTGGACTGGTGCAAGCGGCCGGGCGCACCCTCCCCCAAATTGAGCAGGATATTATCTCGCGCCTGCGCGGCAAGGCCCATTTGCCGCAGGTGGCGGTCCGGCTGATACGCAATCTCAGCGCCAACGTCTCAGTTGTGGGTGAGGTCGCCAACAGCACGCGAATGCCGCTGACCCCGAAAGGAGAAACCATCCTGGACGCCATTGCTGCGGCAGGTGGCACCAAGCAGCAATCCGACAAGATGACGATCCAAGTCAGTCGCGGCGGGCAGGTCTATTCCATGCCTTTTGCGGCCGTGATCAACGACCCTCGGCAGAATGTCGTTTTGAAGACCGGGGACGTGGTGACGGCGCTGTTCCGCCCCTATAGCTTCACCATGTTGGGTGCGGCTGGCCAAAACCAGGAAGTGCCGTTTGAAGCAACGGGCCTATCGCTGGCGCAGGCCATGGGGCGCGTCGGCGGCCTTGCCGAAGGACGGGCTGATCCCAAGGGCGTGTTCGTATTCCGCTGGGAAGACCCCGCCGCGGTCGTCAATCGCAGTGCGTCGGTTTCCCCGCGTTCGGATGGACGCATCCCGGTTATTTACCGCGTGGATATGAGAGACCCGGCGACCTATTTCGCGATGCAGAATTTTGCCATTCATGACCGCGACGTACTTTATGTATCGACCAATCCGGTGGCCGAGTTCCAACGGGTGATCGGCCTGATTGCCTCAACGGCACTGCCGCTGGTCGCCATCGACAATGCCATTGCCCGATAAGCATATAGAAGCGGCATTACAGGATAAGATGGCGTTGATCGGCGTCGCTCGCAAATTGCAGCCACGCCATGTGGCAAAACCATGGGGACGCATCCATCTGCCTTCGGTCTTCGGCGATACCGGACCGAACCCGATCGGTGAGATATGGTATGAGGGCGAGGAGAGCGACCTGCCGCTGCTCGTCAAACATATCTTCACCAGCGAGAAATTGTCGATCCAGGTGCATCCCGGCGACGAGGCAGCCATTGCAGAAGGGCTGCAGGGCGGCAAAGAGGAGATCTGGTATATTCTGGATTGCGAACCCGATGCGCGGCTCGGCATTGGCCTGAACCGCGCGGTCAGCCCGGAGCAATTTCGGGCGGCGGCGCTGGACGGATCGATCGAACAGTTGATCGATTGGAAGCCCGTGCGACCAGGCGACTGCTATTTTATTCCAGCAGGGACCGTTCACGCCATTGGTGCCGGGATCATGCTCGCGGAGGTTCAGCAGAATGTCGACGTGACCTATCGTCTGTATGACTATGGTCGGCCGCGTGAACTGCATCTGGATCTGGGCCTGGCTGTCAGCCATCTCGCCCCTTATGACAGGCCGGTTCTTCATGCGCCGCTAGGACAGGATGCTGGATGCATATCGCCGCCAGATGCGCCCTTCAAACTGGAATTGCGCCACTGGCAAAACGTTGACGATGTCCTTCTTCCAAGCGCCCCCCGTATCTGGTTCACGCCGCTTGACGGGAGCGGAACGATCAATGGCGCGCCTTGGGCCAAGGGCGATTGCTGGCTGATCAGCCAGAACTGTCGCTTGCAGATCGACACGCCCTGTTCCGCCCTGCTGGCTACCGTATAATAGTATATTGCGTAGAGCCTCTGGTTGATCATCATGTTCAGGGCATCGCCGAAACTTCCCTCGTCGTAAAACAGGCTTACTACCAAGGCTCTGAAAATCGAAGGGACGAGGCGACGCTCAGCCTTTCATATCCAGTTATCGACCATTGACATGATAGTTGAGCGCGCCTTCTTGGCGCATGAAACAAATGTGCGCGCGGGCGTGCTTTCGTCCTTTCACAAAAAAGGCTGTTCGCAACCCTTCCCTGCCGATATGGCTTGGGTGAGGGGGCGTGAAAGCATAGCGCTTGCCATGTCGGGGGAATGGAATGGATTGGTTGCACGCGGTCGCCGGGCTGTTCGTCGGGGTCATGGTGGGCATGACCGGCGTAGGTGGCGGGTCGCTGATGGCCCCGATCCTGATCCTGCTGTTCGGCGTCGCGCCGGTGACGGCGGTCGGTACCGATCTGTGGTTCGCCGCCATCACCAAGGCAGTGGGCGGGGTCGTCCACCATCGTCATGGCGGAACGGAAGGTGGACCCGACTATGAGGTCATTCGCCGCCTGTGCATTGGCAGCCTGCCCGCCGCGATCATCGTCCTGCTGCTGTTGTCGCAGATCGACACCCATCAGGTAAAAAGCGGTTTCATCATGACAGCCCTGGGCGTGGTGTTGATCCTCACCGCCATTGCTACTCTGTTCCGCGGTCGGTTTCATCATTGGGCGGTCCATGCCCGGACCGATACCGCCGGCCGTTTCCTGCGCTATCAGGCGGGGCTGACCGTGATGGCGGGGGCAGCGCTCGGCATCATGGTCACGCTGACCTCTGTCGGGGCCGGCGCGCTGGGGGCGACTTTGCTGCTGCTGCTCTATCCGTTGCGGATGCGGCTGCAAAAGCTGATCGCGACCGATATCGTCCATGCGGTGCCGCTGACGCTGGTGGCGGGCATCGGCCATTTGTGGATCGGCAATTTCAACGGGATGCTGCTGCTCAACCTGCTGATCGGGTCGATTCCAGGGATCATCATCGGGTCCATGCTGGCCTCCAAAGTGCCTGAAAAAGTGCTGCAGCCGCTTCTCGCGGTCGTACTGATCATCGCGGGCTGGCGTCTGATCGCTTAGGCGATGGCCAGTACGCTGGTCAGGACGATCCGCACCAGTTCCGCCTGCCCCCGCGCGCCCGTCTTGGCATAGATACGCTTGGAATAGTTGCGCGCGGTTTCCACCGTCAGGCCGAGCGTTTCCGCCGCGTCGCTGATCGGGATGCCCTGCGCTATGACCCAGGCGAGCCGTGCTTCGCTGGGCAACAGGCCGAACAGATCGACCAGTTGGTCACAGCGATCGGCCTGTGACCAGCGATCGCCGCTGAGATAAGCGATGGCAACCGGGGTCGATCCCGTCGCGACCGATCCGCCGCGCATTGGCGCGACCAGCATGTCCATCCAGGGATCACGGCTCAGGTTCAGCGCCTTGGGCCGGGCATCGGGATCAGCGGCGACATGCTTGATGAGGGCGGTCAGTTCGCGATCCAGCGCGGGCGACGCCGGGGTCAGCCGGTCGTAGCGACCGCGCCGCAACAGGCTGGTGCGCTGGAACAGTTGTTCGACATGGGCCGTCATGTCGACGATGCGGCAGCGCGCGTCCAGCGTCAGCCAGCCGAAATTGAGCCGCCCAAAGGCTTCGGACGTCAGGGTCGATCGCAATTTCTCGCGCTCCAGCGCGACGAAGGCCCGCAACGCGATGCGCAGATGCGGTGCCAACGCGGTCAGCAACGCACCGACCGCCGGGCCGATCGACCGGCCGCCTGCGCAACTGAGCCAGGCGTCGACGCCGCTCGGCTCGGTCACGCGGACGGAACGCATGTCACTCATCCCCTGCGGCACCATCAGGTCGGTCAGGAAGGATCGATGGACGACATTATCCGGCTCGATCAGTTCGGCGAGCGCATAGACTCGCCCTTCGCGCATATGGCGGTAGGGAAAGGGATCGCGTCGATATTTTTCCACGAACAGATTGTGGATATGCGCAGGCAGCGGCGGCCCGGCGTGCAATTCGACGATCGCATCCTCATCGATGGGGCGGAAGACCAAGGTGGTATAGACCGCCCCGGTTCGCTGGCGCAGCCGTTCCAGGAAATCCTGCCACAAGGGTTGCTGGAACATCCCTTCATGCAATGCCGTCAACAGGCCTGTATCATCCAATCGCATGGGCCATCGCTATACCCTCCCATTTGGGAGGTCCATCGATTCGTGCGTCCTGCCATAGGATGACGCACAAAGATTGCGAGGATTGCATGGTGGACGCAAAAACCCTGACCCATTTGGAACGGCTCGAAGCCGAGAGCATCCACATCCTGCGGGAAGTGGTGTCGGAAGCGGAGAAGCCGGTGATGCTCTATTCCGTGGGCAAGGACAGCGCGGTGATGCTGCATCTGGCGCGCAAGGCCTTTTACCCCTCGCCCCCGCCCTTCCCGCTGCTGCATGTCGATACGACCTGGAAATTTCAGGAAATGTACAAGCTACGCGACCGGATGGCGCAGGAAAGCGGTATGGAATTGCTGGTCTATCAAAATCAGGAAGCCAAGGATCGCGGCATCAACCCGTTCGACCATGGCGCGCTGCACACCGACATGTGGAAGACCGAAGGGTTGAAGCAGGCGCTCAACCTCTATGGGTTCGATGCGGCATTCGGCGGCGCGCGGCGCGACGAGGAAAAGAGCCGCGCCAAGGAGCGCATCTTCTCCTTCCGCACCGCCAGCCATGGTTGGGACCCCAAGAATCAGCGGCCCGAATTGTGGAACCTCTACAATGCGCGCAAGAATAAGGGGGAGAGCATCCGCATCTTCCCGATCAGCAATTGGACCGAGCTGGACATCTGGCAATATATCCACCTGAATGATGTGCCGATCGTGCCGCTCTATTTCGCGGCCAAGCGCCCGACGGTGGAGCGCGACGGCATGTTGCTGATGGTCGATGATGATCGCTTTCCGCTCGAACCCGGCGAAGTGCCGGTGGAGCGTTCGATCCGCTTCCGCACGCTGGGCTGCTATCCGCTGACCGGCGCGGTGGAGAGCGAAGCGGCGACCTTGCCGGAGGTGATCCAGGAAATGCTGCTGACCACCACGTCCGAACGCCAGGGTCGCGCGATCGACAAGGATGCGGGCGGGGCCGGCATGGAGAAGAAGAAACAGGAAGGGTACTTTTAACGAAGCCTCCTCTTCCGTTCGGGCTGAGCTTGTCGAAGCCCAGTCCTTTTCTTCAAGAAGTACAGCCCTTCGACAAGCTCAGGGCGAACGGTGAAAGAAACCGATATGACCGACACCCTCACAGACCCCATCTACAAGACCGACGCCCTCATTGCCGAGGATATCGACGCCTATCTCAAGGTGCATGAGCATAAGACGATGCTGCGCTTCATCACCTGCGGGTCGGTGGATGACGGCAAGTCGACGCTGATCGGCCGCCTGCTGTACGACAGCAAGATGATCTTCGAGGATCAGCTCGAAGCGCTGACCGCCGACAGCAAGAAGATGGGCACGCAGGGGCAGGAGATCGACTTCGCCCTCCTCGTCGATGGCCTCGCCGCCGAGCGCGAACAGGGGATCACGATCGACGTTGCCTATCGCTTCTTTGCCACCGAAAAGCGTAAATTCATCGTCGCCGACACGCCCGGCCATGAACAATATACCCGCAACATGGTGACGGGCGCGTCCACCGCCGACCTCGCCGTCATCCTGATCGACGCGCGCAAGGGCATTTTGACGCAAACGCGCCGCCACAGCTATCTTGCGCACCTGATTGGCATCCGCAACATCGTGCTGGCCGTGAACAAGATGGACCTGGTCGGCTATGACCAGAGCGTGTTCGACACGATCGTCGCCGACTATACCGAGTTCGCCAAGTCGATCGGCATCACGGCGTTCACGCCGATGCCGATTTCCGGGTTCAAGGGCGACAATATCACTGTCCCGTCGGAAAACACGCCCTGGTATACCGGCCCGGCCCTGATCGAACATCTGGAGACGGTCGAGGTCAACAGCGCGACCGACGCGGAAAAGCCGTTCCGCATGCCGGTGCAGTGGGTCAATCGTCCCAATCTCGACTTCCGCGGATTTTCGGGCCTGATCGCGACCGGCACGGTCAAGCCGGGCGACGCGATCCGCGTGCTGCCATCGGGCAAGACGTCCACCATCAGCCGCATCGTCACGCTGGACGGCGATCTGGACGAAGCCGTCGCAGGCCAGTCGGTCACGCTTTGCTTTGCCGACGAGATCGACTGTTCGCGCGGCGACGTCATCGCGCTGGCCGACAATCCGCCCCAGGCCGCCGACCAGTTCGAAGCGACCATCGTATGGATGGCGGACGAGGACATGCTGCCGGGCCGCTCCTATTGGCTCAAGATCGGCACGCAGATGGTCACCGCGACCGTCCAGCAGCCCAAATATCAGGTCAACGTCAACACGATGGAACATCTGGCGGCCAAGACGCTGGAATTGAACGCCATCGGCGTCGCCAATCTGTCGACCGACAAGCAGATCGTGTTCGAACCCTATGAACAGAATAGGACGCTGGGCGGCTTCATCCTGATCGACAAGATCAGCAATGCCACCGTCGCGGCGGGCATGCTGCATTTCTCGCTGCGTCGGGCGCAGAATGTCCATTGGCAATCGACCGACGTGTCGCGCGATTTCCACGCCAACCTCAAGAACCAGAAGCCTGCTGTGCTGTGGTTCACCGGGCTGTCGGGTGCGGGCAAGTCGACCATCGCCAATCTTGTCGAAAAGCGGCTGGCGCGGATGAACCGGCACACCTATTTGCTGGACGGCGACAATGTGCGGCATGGCCTGAACAAGGATCTGGGCTTTACCGATGCCGACCGGGTGGAGAATATCCGCCGCGTGGGCGAGGTCGCCAAGCTCATGACCGACGCGGGGTTGATCGTCATCACTGCCTTCATCTCGCCCTTCCGATCGGAACGCGACATGGTGCGGCAGATGATGCAGCCGGGCGAATTCTTCGAGGTCCATATCGACACATCGCTGGCCGAAGCGGAGAAGCGCGACGTCAAGGGCCTGTACAAGAAGGCGCGGGCCGGGGATCTGAAGAATTTCACCGGGATCGACAGCCCCTATGAAGCGCCGGTGGACCCGGAGATCCATATCGACACGCTGACCATGACCGCGGAAGAAGCGGCCGATGCCATCGTCGCGCGGCTGATCCCATGAGCGGGATGAGCGACGCGGCGCTGGCCGCCCATTTGGCAGAGGTGGCCGGGCGCATCCTGGTCGAGGTCCGCGAGTCCGGGGTGTTCAGTGCCAAGGCGCTGGGCAAGGCGGGCGACCAGACCGCCAACCAGTTTCTGTGCCACGCGCTGCGCGAAGTGCGGGGCGAGGATGGGCTGTTGTCGGAAGAAGAGAAGGACAATGATGACCGGCTCGCCCAGTCGCGCGTCTGGATCGTCGATCCGGTCGACGGCACGCGCGAATATGGCGAGGCGCGGGCCGACTGGGCCGTGCATGTCGGGCTGGCGATCGATGGCGCGCCGGTGATCGGCGCGGTGGCGTTGCCGGGGTATGAGGGCGGCGTCGTGCTGCGGACGGATGAACCGCGCACCGTGCCGCCTGCGCCCGAAAAGCTGCGCATGGTGGTGTCGCGCACGCGGCCTGCTGCCGAAGCGGTGGCGATCGCGCAGAAGCTGGATGCGGAACTGGTGCCGATGGGATCGGCTGGGGCGAAGGCGATGGCGATCATATTGGGCCAGGCCGACATCTATCTTCATTCGGGCGGCCAATATGAATGGGACAGCATGGCGCCTGCTGCCGTTGCGCTCGCCCATGGCCTGCACGCCAGCCGCATCGACGGCAGTCCGCTCATCTATAATCAGCGCGACGTCTATCTGCCCGACCTGCTGATCTGTCGGCAGGAACATGCGGCCATGCTACTGGAGCATATCGCGGCGCTGGCGCAGGACGCCGCATAGCGGCCTGGTCTCAGCAACAGGCCCTATTCGGCCGCCTGCGCGATGGTTGCACGGCGGCGCAATATCTCGCTCGCCACATCGCGCGTGCGGGCATTGTCAACGTCGATCGCGACCGCGCCGTCGGATAGGATCACCGGCGCGATGGTCATGCGGAAGCGGCGTGAAAAGCGGGCGAAGGTCGCCGCCAGCGTGCCGATGCCGAAGCGAAACCGCAGGAGGTTAAGCAAGCCGAACGCACCGATGATGCGCAGCGGATGCTTGACGAACTGCCCGCCCGACCGGAAAGTTTCGGCGGTGGCAAGCGCGGCTGTGTCCTTGAGCCAATAGCTGTTGCAGTTGGAATAGCTGTCATCGGCGAAGGCGTAGAATTTGCGCTGCCCCTCCGGGTACGCGGCCAGCACCGATGCGCGCCGGGCGAAGGCGACGGCGGCGTCTGCGCCCTCCGCCACGCAGCCATCCAGCATCTCGGCGATGGCGGGCGGGGTCAGCAGCACATTGTCGGCAGTGGTGATGAGCAGGGGAAAGCGCGCGCCGTCGGCCGCCGCCAGCACCGATTCGACCAGATTGGGCCGCGCGCCGATCGCCACCAGCCGTCCGCTGCCGATCAGGCCGTGCAGTTGCGGCAGGCTGGCCAGCACGTCCGGTTCCTCGATCGCAACGCGGATTTCGCCGATGCGATCGCTCGCCGCCAGCGCGTCGATGACATGGACCAGCATCGGCTGATCCAGGACCGGCACCAGGCATTTATGGGTGACGCCCGCTTCCAGCGCGAGCGGATCGGTCGCGCCATCGCGCTTGCCCGCCAGTATCAGCGCGGTCGTGCGACCACCCATCAGGCAGCGACCCGCATCGGCGCTTCGGTCAGCAGACCCTGCCGTTCGAGACTATGGCCAATGATGGTTTCCACCAGCGTCTGATGATCGACGCCGATCGACGCGGCCGAGCGCGAAATGGTCTTTTTCGACCAGAGGTTGCAGGACAGGTTCACTTCCATGAACTGCACCGCGCCGGTCGCCGGATCATAGCGGAACTCGAACCGGCCATAGTCGAACGGCCATAGTTCGGGCAGCAGACGGCGGGTCAGGTCGTCGAGCCGGGCGAGCAGGTCGCGATCCTCGACCAGCACCAGCGGATCATCGCCCGCGTCGATCAGGCCGCGCTTTTCTTCATGGCTGCGGGCGCGATGGGGGTCAGCGGGGACATACATCATGGGTGGTAACAGCCACGGCTCGCCGCCGCTGCCGCCCACAACCGGCACGGCGATGTCGAGCAAGGGCGCCCAGGCTTCGACCAGCGCGTCATGGCCCAAGGCCTGAAGATGATCGACATGGGCCAGCGCTTCGTCCCAGCTATCGACCATCGCCAGCCCCCAGGAGGCGGAGGAGGCGTTGGGCTTGACCACCAGCCTTTCGGCCTCGAAGCCGGGCTGCGCGGGCAAGCCACCGCGCCGGAATATCTGCGCTGCCATCGTCGGCACGACATGTGCCTGCGCGATAAGCTTGGAGAGATATTTGTCGTCGGACACGCCGCGCAGGATGGGGCTTGCACCCATATGCGGCATGGCGCGCCAGCTCAGCAACAGGGGCGCGAGCATCTCGCTATTCTGGAAGCCGCCGCGATTGAGCAGGGTGACCACGAAATCGGCATCGGGCCGGTCGAACAGCGCTTCATAGCTGTCGGCGGCGCTGACGTTGAAGCCGATCGCCTCCAGCGTCGATCGCATCTCATGATGATAGAGGGCGTGATTGCCATCGACCGCATCGGGTTGACCGGATGCGCGGGCATGTTTGGCGAGGAACAGCAGCCGCAGCCGTGCCTTATCGGCCGGGGAAATGCGGATGCAACGGTCGATATGGGTCGGCATGACACCCTATCTAGCCGCCTGCGATGACAGGGTGGCGACCGGGCGATGACGATGATGCGACGGTCAGGCGGCGGCGATATGACGGCGCGATGACCAATCGAAGTCAGGCGGCGACGATCGCCTTCGCCACCGCTTCGGCGACCTTGATCCCGTCGATCGCGGCCGACAATATGCCGCCGGCATAACCCGCGCCTTCGCCCGCCGGATAGAGGCCGGCGACGGAAAGGCTCTGGAAATCCTTGTCGCGGGTGATGCGGATGGGCGAGGAAGTGCGGGTTTCCACCCCGGTCATCACCGCGTCGGGATGGTCATATTGGGCGAGTTGCCGCCCGAATATGGGCAGTGCCTCGCGAAACGCCTCCACCACGAAATCGGGCAGGCATTGCGACAGGTCGGTCGGGGTGACGCCCGGCTTGTAGGACGGCGTGACTGATCCGAGGGACGTTGACGGACGCCCGGCGAGAAAATCCCCGACCGTCTGCCCCGGCGCCCAATAGGAAGAGCCGCCCGCCACATAGGCCTGCGATTCCCAATGGCGCTGAAAATCGATCCCCGCGAGCGGCCCGCCGGGATAATCGCGCGCCGGGTCGATGCCGACCACCAGCCCCGAATTGGCGTTGAATTCGGCGCGGCTATATTGGCTCATGCCGTTGGTGACGACGCGCCCTTCCTCCGACGTGGCGGCGACGACGCGGCCACCCGGACACATGCAGAAGCTATAGACGGTGCGGCCGTTGGCGCAGTGATGCGCGAGGCTATAGGCCGCCGCGCCCAGATCCGGGTGGCCCGCGCAACTGCCATAGCGGGCCTTGTCCACCCAGCTTTGCGGATGTTCGATCCGCACCCCGATGGAAAAGGGCTTGGGCTCGATATGCACGCCCCGGCCATGCAGCATGGTGAAGGTCGGCCGCGCACTGTGCCCGACGGCCAGCACGACATGATCGCTTTCGATCACGCTGCCGTCCTGAATGACGATACCGCGCAACTGCTGGGTGCCGTCGCTCCGCCGCTCCAGCACGAGATCATCGACGCGGGTCTGCCAGCGATATTCGCCGCCCAGCGCTTCGATCTGGCGGCGCATCGATTCGACCATGGTGACAAGGCGGAAGGTGCCGATATGGGGGTGCGCTTCCCACAAGATATCGTCCGGCGCGCCCGCCGCAACGAACTCCGCCAACACCTTGCGGCCGAGGAAGCGCGGGTCTTTCACCCGGCAATAAAGTTTGCCGTCGGAAAAGGTGCCCGCCCCGCCTTCGCCAAACTGGACATTGCTGTCGGGGTTCAACTCGCCGCGCCGCCACAGGCCCCAGGTGTCCTTGGTCCGCTCCCGCACCACCTTGCCCAGATCGACGATGATCGGGCGGAACCCCATCTGCGCCAACAGCAGCCCGGCGAACAGGCCGCATGGCCCCGCCCCGATCACAACCGGGCGCTTGCCCTGCCAGCCATCAGGCGCATGGGTCACGAAATCATAGCTGGTATCGGGCGTCGGCCGCACGTCATGGTCATGGGCGAAGCGCGCCAACACGGCTGCTTCGTCGGCGACATCGACGTCGAGCGTATAGACGAGCTGGATCGCGCTGCGCCGCCGCGCATCATTGCCGCGCCGCACGAGGCTATGGCCGCGTAGCTCTTCGGGTTGGAGGCCAAGGCGCGCGCATATCGCAGGCGGCATCGCCTCGGCAGGATGGTCGAGGGGCAGTTTCAGGCCGGAAAGGCGGATCATCCGCTGCCCATAGTCGCTCTATGGCCCAAACGGAAGCGGCGTCAGGCGGGGCGCATTTTCCCGAACAGCCATTCGCCCGCCACTGCCACGATCATGCTGAGGCCGGTCAGCGGGAAGAGTGTCCCCAGCAGCAGCATCGTCGCGGCGACGACCCGTTCCGCGCGCCCGATCGCGCGCGGCGGTGCGGTCAGGCGGCCCTGCTTGCGCCGCTTCCACCACAGGACGGGCGCGGTCAGGCACAAAGCGAGCAGGCACAGGCACCCCGCCAGCATCAGCAGCCGGTTGACCTCGCCATATTGCTGGCCCTGATGGGTGGCGATGCCCCATTCGACCGCCTTTGCGCCGGGGCCGAACATGCGCCAGTCCATATCCTGCACCACCGCGCCGCTCGCCGCGTCGATGGTGATGGCACGAGAATCGTCGGCGCGCGTGACGAGGCTGGCGACCAGATAGGGCGCGCCGGGGGATGCGGGCAGGATGAGCTGATAGCCGTCCGCCAGTCCGCGCGCCTTGGCAATGCGCGCGACGGCATCGACGCCGATGTCGCCCGCCGCGCCCAGCGTCGCGCCGCCTTCGCGCAGGGTCCAGGGGAGCGCGTCCTTGGCCGGATCTGTCCAGGGAATGACCGCCATTTTCGGGCGGCCCCAGTCGTTTGCCGCCACCACCGCGCGCAGGCCCCCGCCCCACACGTCCGTCCAGGGCATGCCGGTGATCGCCAGGAACAGGATGACGCCTGCCGACAGGAAGCCCAGCGTGCCATGCAGGTCGCGCCAGAATAGCCGACCCTTCACCCCGCCCCTTATGGCGATGGCGGGCTGGCCGCGCCGGGGCCAGCGTAGATAGAGGCCCGTGATGCACAGGAGGATCGCCCAGCCCGCCACCACCTCGACCAGCCGGTTGCCGACCGCGCCGGTCAGCGCCAGGCTGTGCAGATCCTTGATTGTCTTCATGAGGCCACCGCCCTGCATGACCCCCAGCAGGCGGCCGTCATGCGGATCGACGAAATGGACGGTGGCCACGCCATCGGCACCCTTGGTCGTCACCCGCCAGCTTTGGGTGGGGCTGGCGGGATGGGTGATCTGGGTCGCCTGTTCGCTGCTGGCTTGTTCGACCGCAGCGATCAGGCGGGCGGGCGCCAGCGTCGGCACGCCCGGCCGGGCGGCGATCTCGATCGGATAGAGCCATGCCTCCACCTCCGGCTTGTAGAGATAGAGCGCGCCCGTGACCGCCATCAGCGCGAGGATGGGCAGGACGATGATCCCGGCATAGAAATGCCAGCGCGTCATCGCCCGATAGAAGGCACCGTCCGTCATCATCCTGTCCTCCCCTTGAGCTTCAGAAGCGCGCGCGCACGCCGCCATAGATGGCGCGCCGTTCGAGCGGATAGAAAGCGACGCTGCCTTCATCCGCTGCGGTTGCAGGATTATCGGCGGCGTAGCGGACCAGCGCGCTGATGTCGCCGATGGCGCGCTTCTGCGTCAGATTGCGCGCGTCGAGGAACAGGGTCACGCCGTCGCGCAGTTGCGCCTGCGCGCCGAGGTTGAGCAGCGCATAGCGGCCGACCCGCTTGCTGTTGACATAATCGACCCACGCCCCCTGCGGCAGCCATTCGACCGAGGGCGAGACGCTGATCCGGTCGGTGCCCAGCCGCAATTCCGCGCGATAGAAATGGCGCGGGACCACCGGCAGGCGGTTGTCGCCATAGACGGCATCGTTGCGGAAGCGGAAGTCGCTATATTGATAGACCTGCCGCAGCGATGCCCAAGGGGTGAAGACCAGTTGCAGGCCCGCCTCGATACCCTGATGCCGGGTCTTGTCGGCGTTGAAGGTGGCAGCCGGGATGACGCCCGCGATCACGCTATATTGCAGCATCTCGCCCTTGATGTCGGCGCGGTAGAGGCTGATGTCCCAGGCGGCGATGCCGATGCGGCCGCGCGTGCCGATTTCCGCCGTCCACGCCTTTTGCGCGCGGACGGGCGTGAAGCCGGGCGCGCCGCCGGCGGGCGTTTGGCTGAGTTCACTAAAGCCCGGCAGTTCGACCGAGCGGCTGTAATTGGCGAAGAATTGCATCGCTTCGCTCGGCTCGTAGAGCAGGCCGATCTTGGGGGCGAAGGCGTCGAAGCTGGCGTCGCCGCTGCGCGCCGGGGCGAAGCGGTTGTCGATGCGGCGCTCGCCATGGGTGTAGAGGCCGCCGCCGATCAGCCACAGGCCGGGCATCGGCGCGATGCGCGCTTCGCCATAGCTGTTGATCGTTTGCGCGCGCTGCTGGACCAGCGCGGTGGGCGCACCGCGATCCCCTGCGATATTGACGAACTGGCGCGCGGTCACTTTGCCGAAGCGGGCCTGGCTGCCCAGCGTCACTTCCACCGGCATGCCGCCCAGATCGCCCGCCAGGTCAAGGCTGGCGAAGGCGCCGCGATCCTCGGATTTCTGGTCGATCACCTGGAAGATCGGGTGATAGAGATCCTTGGCGTTGAAGAAGAGGCCGAAGGCGAGCGTGCCATTGCCAAGGGCGATCGTGGTGCGGTTTTGCAGGCGGATCGAATCGATGTCGCGCGCCTGATCGCCGACGAAATTGCCCTTGGTCGGATCGGTCAGCACCGACTTTTCGGACAGCGACCCGGACAGCTTCTGACGAATATTCTGGGCGCTGGCGTAGAAGCGGGTTTCGACGGTGTCGCTGATCTTCACGCCGACATTGCCGTTGAAGCGATAGGATCGACGCTTGCCATGGTCGCGGTCGCCATCGGAGCGATCCGTGGTGATCGCTGCCCAGGCGTCGCCCCGTTCGTCGGCATAGCCATAGGCGGCCTTTGTGCGGATCGTGTCGAAGCTGCCGCCATCGACGCGCAATTCTACGCCGGGCGAACTGCGGCCGGTCGGGGTCACGGCGTTGATCGCGCCGCCCAGCGTTGATCCGCCCAGGCGCAGCGCATTGCCGCCGCGATAGACTTCAATATGCTGGAACACCTGCGGGTCGAGTTCCTGAAAATCGCCATTATCATCGGCCAAGTTGAGCGGAATCCCGTCCTGCAACAAAGTCAGCCCGCGCATGTGGAAGCCGCGCGACAGGCCTGAGCCGCGGATCGAGATGCGGACCTCCTGCCCGAAACGGGGTTGGGTATAGACGCCGGGCGAAAAGGTCAGCGCATCGCGCAGCGAGACGGCGACCTTGTCCTCGAAGGCGTCAGCCGGGACGACATCGACGCCGCCTGGCGTGCGCTGGACGCGGGCAGTGGCGGCTTCGATCATGGGGCTGGCGGTGACGATGATGCGGCTCTGGTCTGCTTCTTCGGCGAAAGCAGGAGCGGACGACAGGGCGAGGGCGCACAGCGATATGCTGCGCAGGCCGGAATGATGGCGCATAGATAGACTTTCTGAATGGGACGCAAAAAGGCCGCGCACGAAAAGGCGCAGCCGGTAATCGGGATTCAGAAAGTCGTAGGAGGCCCGGAGGACGGCGGGGGTGGCGCGGCGAGGCGGGCGATCAGGCCGGTCTTGAGCGCGAAAGCGATCGGGCCAAAGGCCAGCGTCCAGGCGGGCAGCGCCAAATCGGCAAGGATCAGCGGCGGCACGATCGGTTGGACCGACGCAGCGAAGGGGCAATGCTGCTGGCTGCCCATGCCGTCATCGGGTTGATGGTCGCCCTGCCCCGGTGCCTGGTCGCGGTTCACCACGACATTGACAGCGCCCTGCCCGGTACAGAGCGTCACCACGACGCCAGTCGCGGTGCGGACGGGCATGAAGCCGGGCGGCACGAGCATCTGGATGGCGAGGACGAGCAGCGCCAATGCCGCCAGCAGGCCGCGCGCACCCTCCGATCGTCTGATTGCCCCCATGGTCACACGATGCCCTTAGCGCGGGATCATCCGCCTGTCACCGCTACAAATGATCGCGGGCATCTACTCACCTTGACGTAAACGTAAAGTGCCATTATCTCTATCTCCATGGACAATCGCAGCAGCATCGCGGGCATCGAATTGCCCGACCATAGCGACCGGCAGAGCTACAGCATCACCGACCTGTCGGAAGAGTTCGGCGTCACGGCGCGCGCGCTGCGCTTCTATGAGGATGAAGGGCTGATCTCGCCGGAGCGGCAGGGTCTGTCGCGCATCTATTCGCGGCGCGACCGGGCGCGGCTGGCCTGGATCTTGCGCGGCAAGCGGGTGGGGTTCAGCCTCACCGAAATCCGCGAGATGATCGACCTCTATGACGCCGACGAAGCCCATGAGGAACAGCGCCGCGTGACAGTCGCCAAGTGCAAGGCGCGCATCGACCTGCTCAATCGGCAGAAGGAAGATATCGACGCTGCCATCGCCGAACTGGATGCCTTCGTCGCCACCATTGCCCACTGAATACCAACCGCCTCTCATAAAAAATTCGCAGGAGAAGATCATGCCCAGTTATACCGCCCCCGTTCGCGACACCCGTTTCGTGCTGGACCATGTGGTCGGGCTGGAGCGCTATGCCAATCTGCCCGGCTTTGAAAATGCGACCCCCGACTTGGTCGATGCAATCCTGACCGAAGGCGGCAAGATGGCCGCCGAAGTCCTGTTTCCGCTCAATGCCGTGGGCGACAAGGAAGGCTGCACCCGCCACGCCGATGGCCGCGTGACCACGCCGACCGGCTTCAAGGCGGCGTTCGACCAGTTCGTCGCCGGCGGCTGGACCACCATCCACGGCCCGGTCGAATTTGGCGGCCAGGGCCTGCCCAGCGTATTGGCGACGGCGGTGGACGAATATGTCCTGTCGGCAAACCAGTCGTTCAACATGTATCATGGCCTGACCGCCGGCGCGGTCGCCGCGCTGATTGCCAAGGGCAGCGACGAATTGCAGCAGCGCTACGTTCCCAAGATGGTGTCGGGCGAATGGACCGGCACGATGAACCTGACCGAACCGCATTGCGGCACGGACTTGGGCCTCATCAAGACCAAGGCGGTTCTCAATGCCGATGGCAGCTATGCGATCACCGGCACAAAGATTTTCATTTCCGGTGGCGAGCATGACCTGTCGGATAATATCATCCACCTCGTCCTCGCCAAGACGCCGGACGCGCCGGAAGGCAGCAAGGGCATTTCGCTGTTCGTCGTGCCCAAGATGATGGTGCATGACGACGGATCGCTCGGCGATCGCAACGCGGTGTCGTGCGGGTCGATCGAACATAAGATGGGCATTCACGGCAACGCCACCTGCGTCATGAATTATGACGGCGCGACCGGATGGATGGTGGGCGAGGAGAATAAGGGCCTCGCCGCCATGTTCATCATGATGAACGCGGCGCGGCTGGGCGTTGGCCTGCAGGGGCTGGGCCAGGCGGAGATCGCCTTTCAGAACGCCGTCCATTATGCCCGCGACCGGCGGCAGGGCCGCGCGCTCACCGGCCCCAAGGAGCCGGAGGAGAAAGCCGACACGCTGTTCGTCCATCCCGACGTGCGCCGCATGCTGATGGAAGCCAAGGCCATGACCGAAGGGCTGCGCGCGCTCATCCTGTGGGGCGCGTTGCAGGCCGACCTGTCGCATCATGCCGCAACGCCCGAAGAACGGCAGGCGGCCGACGACATGCTGTCGCTGCTGACTCCGGTGATCAAGGGCTATGGCACGGATCGCGGCTTCGACATTGCCGTCGCCTGCCAGCAGGTGTTCGGCGGCCATGGCTATATCTGGGAAAATGGCGTCGAGCAGTATGTCCGCGACGCGCGCATCGCCCAGATTTACGAAGGCACCAATGGCGTGCAGGCGATGGATCTGGTCGGCCGCAAGCTGGCGATGAATGGCGGCCGTGCGTTGCAGGCTTTCCTCAAGGTCGTGGCCGACGAAGTGGCCGAAGCCAAGGGGAATGAGAAGCTCGCATCCTTTGCCGAATCGCTGGAGAAGGCGAGCGCGCAACTGGGCGCGGCGACGATGTGGCTGATGCAGAACGCGATGAAGAACCCCGACAATGCCGGGGCCGGCGCGCATCATTATATGCACATAGTGGGCATCGTCGCGACGGGCCTGATGTGGTTGCGGATGAGCAAGGCGGCAGCGACGTTGCTGGCGGCGGGTGAAGGTGATGCCAAGTTCCTGGAAGCCAAGCTGGTCACGGCGCGCTTCTTTGCCGAGCGGATCATGCCCGATGCAGGATCGCTCCGCCGCAAGATCGAGGGCGGCGCGGACGCGCTGATGGCACTCGACCCGGACATGTTCCTGGCGGCCTGATACCGACCATAAAAAAGGCTCCGTGACATGTCACGGAGCCTTTTTTTGTCAGGTGGATAGGGAAGACTTAGTCTTCGCCATTATCCTTGACGCCGATGGTCGGTACATCGACGGTTTTTTCCTCGGTGCCGACAACGACTTCCTTCGAATCGACATCGACCTTCGGCAGCGCGCCGCCATCGACGCTGACTTCGGGCATGTCGCCGCCGGTGACGTCGGCTTTCCAGAAGCCGGTAGCGAACAGGACGCCGACGATCGCAAGAATGGCGATCAGCACAATCGCGATTGTGCGGCCCGGCCCCTTCTTTTCCGCGATAACCCGGCGATCGTCATATCCATCATTACGAACGTCAACCATGTAAAACCCTCCTCATGTCGTTGTGGAGGGAGAAACGGTCTGGCAATCTTATTGGTTCCAGCGGTCAGCCGTTGGTGCCTTCGGACAGGACGAAGGTCGGCACAATATCTGGCGTCAATCGCCCCACAAATCCTTGATCTTGCCGAAGAAACCAGTCGAGGCCGGACATTCTTCCCCGGTTTCGGTTTCGCGGAAGGCTTCGAGCAATTCCTTCTGCCGAGCGGTCAGCCGGGTCGGTGTTTCGACGTCGATCTGCACGACCAGATCGCCCTGACCGCGCCCGTTGAGCACCGGCATACCCGCGCCACGCTGGCGAATCTGCTTGCCCGACTGGATGCCGGCCGGAATCTTGATCTCGTGCCGCACGCCGTCGAGGCCCGGCACTTCGATCGAACCGCCCAGCGACGCCGTGGTGAAGCTCACCGGGCAACGGCAGAAGAGCGTCGTGCCCTCGCGCTCGAACAGCGAATGGCGCTTCACATGCAGGAAGATATAGAGGTCGCCCGCAGGAGCCCCGCGCGCGCCCGCTTCGCCTTCGCCGGTCAGGCGGATGCGCGTGCCTTCATCCACGCCCGCCGGGATGTTGACCGACAGCGACTTGGGCTTGTCCACCCGGCCTTCGCCGCGACAGGCCCGGCAGGGGCTTTCGATCACCTGGCCCGCGCCGTGGCAGGATGGGCAGGTGCGTTCGACCACGAAAAAGCCCTGCTGCGCCCGCACCTGGCCATGCCCCTTGCAGGTCGCGCAGGCCTTGACCCCGGTGCCAGGCTGTGCGCCCGACCCGTCGCAGGTGTCGCAGGCGGCGGAGACTTCGATTTCGATCTCGGTCTGCTTGCCATGATAGGCTTCGTCGAGGCTGATTTCGAGGTCGTAGCGCAGATCCGCGCCGCGCCGCTGCTGCTGGCGACCACCGCCGCCACCAAAGCCGGACTGGCCGAAGATGGTTTCGAAGATGTCGCCAAGGTCGGAAAATCCGCCCGCATTGGCGCGATGGCCACCGCCGCCGCCCTGCTCATGCTGGGTATAGGCGGCATGACCGAAGCGATCGTAAGCCGCGCGCTTTTGCGGATCTTTCAGACACTCATAGGCCTGCGACACCGCCTTGAACTTGGCTTCGCTTTCGGCACATCCCCCCGTCTTGTCGGGGTGATATTTCATCGCGAGCTTGCGATAGGCGCTCTTGATCTGCGCACCATCGGCGGTGCGCTCGATTTCGAGCAGCGTATAATAATCGATTTCGGTCGTCATTCGGACCCCCGCCCACCTCTTCCTTCACCCCGACCATGGCCGGGGTGAAGGATATGGGGCATCGGCTTACGCCTTGTTATCATCCACTTCGGAAAATTCGGCGTCGACGACATCGTCATCGGCCTTGGGCGCATCCGCACCCGGAGCCGCAGCCGAAGCCTGCTCCTTCTCGTAAATGGCCTGGCCCAGCTTCATCGCGATCGTCGCGAGTTCCTGCGCCTTGGTCTTCATCGCTTCGGCATCGCCGCCTTCAATCGCCGACTTGGTCGCGGCGATCGCGGTTTCGATCTCGCCCTTCAGCGCCGCATCGACCTTGTCGCCATGTTCGGCCAGTTGCGCTTCGGTGGTGTGGACCAGGCTTTCGGCGTTGTTCTTCGCCTCGGCCGCCTCACGGCGCTTCTTATCCTCTTCGGCGAAGCGTTCGGCATCCTTGACCATCTGGTCGATGTCCGAATCGCTCAGGCCACCCGACGCCTGGATGCGGATCTGCTGTTCCTTGCCGGTGCCCTTGTCCTTGGCCGACACGTTGACCAGGCCGTTGGCGTCGATGTCGAACGTGACCTCGATCTGCGGCACGCCGCGCGGGGCTGGCGGAATGCCAACGAGGTCGAACTGGCCGAGGATCTTGTTGTCCGCCGCCATTTCACGCTCGCCCTGGAACACGCGGATGGTCACCGCCTGCTGATTGTCGTCGGCGGTCGAATAGACTTGGCTCTTTTTGGCCGGGATCGTGGTGTTGCGGTCGATCATGCGGGTGAACACGCCACCCAGCGTTTCGATGCCGAGCGACAGCGGCGTCACGTCGAGCAACAGCACATCCTTGACGTCGCCCTGGAGCACGCCCGCCTGAATTGCGGCGCCCATGGCGACGACTTCGTCAGGGTTCACGCCGGTATGCGGTTCCTTGCCGAAAAATTCCTTCACGGCTTCGCGCACCTTGGGCATGCGGGTCATGCCGCCGACCAGCACGACTTCGCTGATGTCAGCCGCCGAAACACCAGCGTCCGCCATCGCCTTCTTGCAAGGCTCCATCGTGCGCTTGATGAGGTCGGCGACCAGGCGCTCCAGATCCGACCGGGTGATGGTCTTAACGAGATGCTTGGGGCCGTTCTGATCGGCGGTGATGAAGGGCAGGTTGACTTCGGTCGATTGGGCTGAAGACAGTTCGATCTTCGCCTTTTCGGCGGCTTCCTTCAAACGCTGAAGGGCCAGCTTGTCCTTGGTGAGGTCGATGCTCTCGGTCTTTTTGAAGTCGTCGGCCAGGAACTGCACCAGCTTGGCGTCGAAATCTTCACCGCCAAGGAAGGTGTCGCCATTGGTCGACTTCACTTCGAACACGCCATCGCCGATTTCCAAAATGGAAATGTCGAACGTGCCGCCGCCAAGGTCATAGACCGCGATCGTCTTGCCGTCCTGCTTGTCGAGGCCATAGGCCAGCGCAGCAGCGGTCGGCTCGTTGATGATGCGCAGGACTTCGAGGCCCGCGATCTGACCGGCATCCTTGGTCGCCTGACGCTGGGCATCGTTGAAATAGGCAGGAACGGTGATGACCGCCTGCGTGACCGTTTCGCCCAGATAGCTCTCGGCGGTTTCCTTCATCTTCTGCAGGGTGAAGGCGGAAATCTGCGCGGGGCTGTAATCCTGCCCACCGGCGCGGACCCAGGCGTCGCCGTTCGGACCCTTGGCGATGTCATAGGGAACGAGTTCCATGTCCTTCTTGGTCATGGGATCGTCGAAGCGGCGGCCGATCAGGCGCTTGACCGCGAAGATCGTGTTGTCGCCGTTGGTGACGGCCTGGCGCTTGGCCGGCTGGCCGATCAGGCGCTCGCCATCCTTGGCGAAGGCGACGATGGACGGCGTCGTGCGCGCGCCTTCCGCATTTTCAATAACCTTGGGCTTGCCACCGTCCATGACGGCGACGCAGCTGTTGGTGGTGCCAAGATCGATACCGATTACTTTTGCCATTGTGTCCTCTTTGAACCCCAAATTTCATTCAGCGGTTGACGGCCCCATACCCCACGAAAGCGCCAAGGCAAGGCCGGTCTGCATGGGCGATATAGGCGCGCTTTTGCTTGGCACAAGAAGCAGCGGCCATTAGCTATGTCATCGACCGGAAACGAGACAGTCATGGAGTGACCAATGCGCGCGCCCTTCGCCCTTATCGCCCTTGCGGCCCCGCTGGCGCTCAGCGCATGCGGCGACCCTGCGCCAAGCTACATCGACCAGGCCTGGGTACGGCTGTCACCGAACAAAGAGTCGCCCTCCGCCGGCTATTTCGTGGCGCATGGCGGGGATGCGGGCGTGCAGATACGCGGCGTGCTGACGGCCTATGCGGTCAAGGTGGAAATGCACGAAAGCGTGATGGAAAATGGCGTCATGACGATGAAGCCGATCGACAGCGTGGACGTGCCCGCCAAGGGCAAGGTGAGCTTTGCGCCCGGCGGCAAGCATCTGATGTTCTGGGGCATCAACGACACCGCGATCAACCAGGGCAAGATGGAACTGACCTTCCTGATGAGCGATGGTCGGCGACTGTTGGTCGATGCAGTGATTCGCAAGCCGGAGGCGGCGGGCGCACCTGCGGCGGCGGCGGCCAACGCGCATGAGGGCCATTGAGCAGTCGTAGCCTGACGCCCGATGAAATTGCGCTTGCCCACGCTATGTTTGGGCGGGCGATCGCCTATGATCGGGTGCGGGTGCATAACCGCAAATGGTGGCCTTTCCAGCCCCGCCGGGTGACGATGGCGCCTGATGGTCATTTGTGGCTTGCGCCGAAAGGCGGCTTGTTCTGCGCCGATTTCTGCGAATGCCCGCTCCACATACAGGCGCATTTCATCCACGAAATGACCCATGTGTGGCAGGCGCAGCGATCGGGGAAATGGTGGTTGCCGCTGATGCGCCACCCTTTTTGCCGCTATGATTATGCGGTTCTGCCGGGCAAGCCCTTTGCGCATTATGGCATCGAGCAGCAGGCCGAGATCGTGCGCCATGCGTTTTTGTTGCGACAGGGTGTGGCGGTGGCGGGCAAGCCAGGGCTGGGCATCTATGAGGCCTTGTTGCCGTTCGGTTGAAGTGACTACCAATATTTGGTAAGATGGCGACATGAGCAGCAAGACCACCTCCGTCGCCCTCGGCGACCATTTCCGCGAGTTCGCCGAACGCAAGGTCAGCGAAGGCCGCTACGGATCGACCAGCGAAGTGATCCGCGCGGGATTACGGATGCTGGAGTCGGAGGAGCAGAAGCTGGAAGCGCTTAGGGCTGCGATTCAGGAAGGGCTGGATAGCGGTCCTGGGCAAGAGTTTGACTTCGATGCATGGCTCGACCGACGTTTCCCGGTTAGCGAGTGAAACACCGCGCCCTTGTCTATTCGCCGCGCGCCTTGTCCGACCTTGAGGAGATTGGCATACGCAGCGAACGCGAATGGGGCAGAAAACAGACCCGATCCTATCTTGCCGCCATCAAGGAAACGGCCGGGAAATTGATATCCTTCCCTTCCCTGGGCATGGATTGCTCATTCCTTTCGCCCGATTTGCGCAAACGCCGATCCGGCAGCCACTTTCTTTTCTACCATATCCTGCCCGACGAGATTCTCATCGTGAGGATATTGCACGAGCGTATGGATTTTGAAGGCCATTTAACGGACCTTTAGCTCCATGAAAAAAGGCGGACCGTCCGGCCCGCCCTCTTCATCGTCATCCCTGATCGCGGATCAGTATACCCGCGCCTTGGGCTGCACATATTCGGCTTCGTCGGTCAGCGTGTAATCATGGACCGGGCGATAATCGAGCTTCACTTCGCCGCCCGAACCACCCCAGCCGTCAAACCAACTGATCGTGTGCTTCATCCAATTTTCGTCGTCGCGGTTCGGGAAATCCTCATGCGCGTGCGCGCCGCGGCTTTCCTTGCGGTTTTCCGCGCTGACCATGGTGCAGACGGCCTGGGACATGAGGTTGTCCAGTTCCAGCGTCTCGACAAGGTCGGTGTTCCAGATCAGCGAACGATCCGACACGCCGACATCCTGCATGCCCGCATAGACATTGTGCATCTTGTCGACGCCCTCGGCCAGCAGCGCGCTGTCGCGGAACACGGCGGCGTGCTTCTGCATCGTATGCTGCATTTCAAGGCGCAGCTTCGCGGTCGGCGTGCCGCCGGTTGCGTTCCGATATTTGTCGAGGCGGCTGAGCGCCAGATCAGCGGCATCCGACGCCAGCGGCTTGTGGCTGCCATTGGGCTTCAGATTGTCCTTGAGGAACAGACCCGTCGCCCGGCCGAACACGACCAGATCGATCAGCGAGTTGGAGCCGAGGCGGTTTGCGCCATGGACCGACACGCAGGCCGCTTCGCCGACCGCGAACAGGCCGGGGACCACGACTTCAGGATCGCCATCCTTCTTGGTCAGCACCTGGCCATGATAGTTACAGGGGATACCGCCCATATTATAATGGACCGTCGGCGTGACGGGCAGTGGCTGGCGGGTGAGGTCGACACCGGCAAAAATCTTGCCGCTTTCGGTGATGCCCGGCAGGCGTTCGGCCAGCACCTTGGGATCAATATGATCAAGGTGCAGGAAGATATGATCCTTGTTCGGACCAACGCCGCGCCCTTCGCGCATTTCCATCGCCATCGACCGCGACACGACGTCGCGTGACGCCAGATCCTTGGCCGACGGGGCATAGCGTTCCATGAACCGCTCGCCTTCGGAGTTGGTGAGATAGCCACCCTCGCCGCGCGCGCCTTCGGTGATCAGCACGCCCGCGCCATAGATGCCGGTCGGGTGGAACTGCACGAACTCCAGATCCTGGAGCGGAAGCCCTGCGCGCAGCACCATGCCGCCGCCATCGCCAGTGCAGCTATGCGCCGAAGTGGCGGAGAAATAGGCGCGGCCATAGCCGCCCGTCGCCAGCACGACCGCATGGGCGCGGAAGCGATGGATCGAGCCATCTTCCATGCACAAGGCGATCACGCCGCGACATTCGCCATTTTCCATGATCAGGTCGATGGCGAAATATTCGATGTAGAAGTCCGCGTCATATTTCAGCGACTGCTGATAGAGCGCGTGCAGCATGGCGTGGCCGGTGCGGTCGGCGGCGGCGCAGGTACGCTGCACCGGCGGGCCGGCACCCATATTCTGCATGTGGCCGCCGAAGGGACGCTGGTAGATCGTCCCGTCCTCGTTGCGGCTGAACGGCACGCCGGCATGTTCCAGCTCGATGACGGCAGCGGGCGCTTCACGCACCATATATTCGATCGCGTCCTGATCGCCCAGCCAGTCGGACCCCTTGACGGTGTCGTACATATGCCAGGTCCAGTGATCGGGCGAATTATTGCCAAGGCTGGCGGCAATACCGCCCTGCGCCGCGACCGTGTGGCTGCGCGTCGGGAACAGCTTGGTGATGCAGGCGGTCTTGAGGCCCGCTTCGGCGCTGCCCATGGTCGCGCGCAGGCCCGAACCGCCCGCGCCCACAACTACGGTGTCATAAGTGTGATCAATGATCTTGTAGGCTTGCGTCATTATTCAGCGACCCCCGTGAAGGCGATCTTGGCGATCGCGAAGACGCCTGCGGCCGCGCCGCCAAAGGCATAGAAATTGAGCAGCAGCATCGAGAGGAAGGCCAGTCCTTTGTCATGGACATAATCTTCCAGCATCACCTGCATGCCGAGGCGCAGATGCCAGAAGATGCTGACGATCATCAGCATCATCGGCACCGCCACCAGTGGGTTGGCAATCCACAGCACGACGCTTTCATAATCGAGGCCGGGCAGGCTGAGCAGGCTGAAGATCAGCCACAGCACCAGCAGCAGGTTACCGACGGCGGTGTAGCGCTGCGCCAGCCAGTGATGCGCGCCATGCTTGGCAGACCCAAGCCCCCGGACGCGGCCGATACCAGTTCCGTTGCCCATCAGAAGCCCTTTCCGAAGATATAGAGCCACATCAGCGCGGTCACGATCAGCGACGCTGCGAAGGTTGCGAGCGACCAGCTCTTGTTGCTTTTGAGTTCATATCCCGCGCCGATATCGAGAACGAAATGGCGCAGGCCGGAGAAAAGATGCTGGAAGAAAAACCAGCTCAGGCCGATCATCACCAGATAGCCGATCGGCGACGTCGCGCAGGCGATAAAGGTGGCATAGGCTTCCGGCCCGGTCGCGGCGGCCATCAGCCACCAGATGAGGCCCAGCGCACCGGCCGTCGCCAGACCGTTGCCAGTCACGCGGTGGATGATGGAAACGGCCATGGCCGGTCCCCATTTCCAGATGGTCAAATGCGGCGAGAGCGGCCGGCTGTTGGATCGCGCCATATCTACCCTTGTCCCTGCTATATCCCTTGATCCCGCCTCCCTTAAGAGCGAACGCGAAGGAGGGCAAGCCGCACCGGGCATGGCTGCCCCAATGTCCGTGCCAACGCTGGGCGGCAATCGCCATAAGAAGTGATTAACCAAAGCGCGCTAGGAAGGCTTTAGATTATCGTTCATCCCACCAACAGGGGCCGTCCAGCCATGTCGTCCTTCGTTTCATCTCCCGCCATCGCATCCAATTTTGCGATGGACATCGACCCCGACGGCACGATTGACCGTGCAGCCAAAGAAATCGGGATGCTGATCGAGCCGGAGATCGATCAGGTCGCTGCGGCATTTTTCGACAGCTACATCAAGGAAACAGGGCTGATCGATCGCCTTTCCCAGCCGGTGATGGACAAGATTCAGGCCGAAACGCGCGTCTATGCGCGGGCCAAGCTGATGCATTTCAAGGAAGCGCAATGGATACAATCCGCGTCCGACTGTGTGCGGCATGCTCGCAAACATGGGGTGCCGATGCGCGCCGTTCTGGTTGCTGTCGGCAAGGCGGACGAAATGGTCATCGATCTGTTGTGGGACCGATGCCGCGACGATGACGCCCGCTTGCGTCGTTTGACGCGAACGATTCTGCAAATCAGCATGTTCGACGCCGGATTCATGAGCAATGTCGTGTCCATCGATCAGGCCGAAGCCCAGCGCGCCGAACGGCAGCGCTATGGCTCGTTGTTCGAACAGCGGATCATGGGGGAACTGGACGGCGCGACTCAATTGGGCGAATCACTGCGCGAGCAGGCCAAAGATGCGTCCGCCGCCACCCGCGGGATGCTGGGCAAGGCGTCGGAAGTTGCCGCCGCCGCTGAACAATCGGCGCTCGCGATGCGCGAAGCGGCACGTACCGCCGCCGGCCTCATCCGCGCGATCGACGATGCGCGCACCGAAGTCGAAGGCGCCGCCGATGTAGCGCAGCGGGCCGCCAAGCAATCGGGCGATGCCGTTACCATGTCCGCCACCCTGTCCGACCATGCCAAGTCGATCGAATCGATCCTGGGCCTGATCCGCGACATTGCCGGGCAAACCAATTTGCTGGCGCTCAACGCGACCATCGAAGCCGCCCGTGCGGGCGACGCCGGGCGCGGCTTTGCCGTGGTGGCGCAGGAAGTGAAGAGCCTGGCCAACCAGACCGCGCGGGCCACCGACGAGATTGCGGGCAAGATCGCTGACATTCAGGCCTCGACCCGCCAGTCGGTGGAAACCAATGAGCGCATCCGCGATACGGTGGGCGAAGTGCAGGCCAGCGCCGAGCGCATCCGCCACGCCATGGACGCGCAGGCGCAGACCGTCACCATGATCACCGCCGCCGTCGATGAAACCGCGCTGGCCGCCGATTCCATGTCGACCACCATTTCGGCGATCCGCCAGGACACCGAAGTCGTCGCGTCGGAAATCGACCAGCTCGAACGCGGCTTCGTCAGTGTCGAGGGCAAGCTCGCCAGCCTGCGCCATGCCTCGACCGACTTCGGGCGGCAGGTCGCCTGAGATTGACGCTCCACGTCCGTCATGCTGACGAAAGTCAGCATCCATACGCGCTCCATTTAGGAAGCACGCATAAATAGAGCCAATGGATCCTGACTTTCGTCAGGATGACGCGGAGTTGGAGCATTTGCTGCGAACCGCTTTCCCTGCCCTTCTCGCTGCTCTACAGGCGGCGGGATGAACGATGCTACATCCCCGGCGATCCAAAGCTGGAAAGTCACCCTGCCCTGCACCCGCGCCGAGGCCGAGGCGCTGGACGGGGACATTGCCGCCTTTGCGATGATGGACCGGCCGCCGGTGCTGATGACCAGCGAGGCGGAACCCGATGATGAGGATGCCTGGCGGCTCGACGCCTATTTCGAGGGCAAGCCCAGCCCCGCCGCGATCAAATTGTTGCGGTCGATGGTGCCCAGCGCCGCGCGGTCCAAGCCGGTCGTCGAAGCGCTGCCCGACGAGGATTGGGTGACGATCAGCCAGCAGGGACTGGAGCCGGTCACGGCCGGGCGCTTCCATGTCCGCAACCTCGCCAGCGACCCCGAACAGCCCGGCCAGGTCAATCTGCTGATCGCCGCCAGCCGTGCCTTTGGCACCGGCCAGCATGAGACGACCGCAGGCTGCCTCGCCATGCTCGACCGGATGCGCCGGGTTGGTATGCGGTTCGGCAATGTCGCTGATATCGGTACCGGCACCGGGCTGCTCGCCTTTGCCGCGCTGCATCTGTGGCCGCGCGCCTATGCCACCGCGTCGGACATTGATCCGGTCGCGGTCGAGATCAGCGCCGAGAATGCGCTGGCCAATGGCATGACGGTCGGCCGGGGACAGGGGCAGGTCGCGCTCTATGCCGCCGCCGGGGTCGATCATGCCGCGATCATCACCCGTGCGCCCTATGACCTGCTGATCGCCAACATCCTGGCCGGGCCGCTGATCGAACTCGCCCCCTCGCTCTGCGCGATGGTGGAGGAAGGCGGCACCATCCTGCTCGCGGGCTTGCTCAACGAACAGGCCGACGCGGTGCTGGCCGCCTATCGGGCGCAGGGGATGCGGCTGGCCGAACGCGCCGACCGGGGCGACTGGCCGACGCTCAGGTTACGCAAGCGGCCCGTCATCGGCTGGAAGCGCCCCCGCCGCTTGAACCCGGCCGCGCGCGGCGAGGCGCCCGGTTTCGGCAGCATCTAGAGCCGGATGACTTGACGTCGAATCGTCATTGCGAGCGCAGCGAAGCAATCCATCGGCACCACAATGGATTGC
>NZ_JAZDXA010000051.1:0-30482 GCF_040170545.1 Sphingobium sp. MK2 | reverse complement strand
CCCCATCGACTTCGAAACACAAGCTGGTGTAGCTTGAATGAGCCTATCTTGGTGTCCGCCAAACCGGCAGCAGGCCACTCCTGCGTTTAGGTTTCGGCTCGACGGCAGCGACGACAAGCTCACGATAAATCAGCTCGACGTGGCGCTATGCCCACTTCATGCGTGGTGGAGCTTGGCCGCTCCGATCTAGACTGCCAACGCCATCTGCCCACCGGCTGGGTCGGGCGCGGTATAGCGACCGGCGGCATCCGCTGCGATGGCGTTCGCGATTTGCGCCGCGATCATCGGCGGCACCGCATCGCCAATCTGACGATATTTGAAGGATAGACTTCCGAGGAATTGGTAGTCGGCTGGGAAGCCCTGCAACAGCGCCATCTCACGCACGGACAGCAATCGATCCTGCTCAGGGTGAGAGTAGCGTCCGTTGCCTGGGTGACTGCACTCGCGCGTCACGGTGGGGGCAACCTTGTCCCAAGCGAGCCTCCCGTAGATATCGGGGAAGGAACCCGGCTTGTTCACGTTCATGCTCGGGATACGCAGATGCGCTTGGCTCTCGGTCAGGTCAGTCCAGCTCCCACCGTCCCTCGGGATGGCCCGCATCCTCGCCATCGAAGCCTCACCCATGTTTGGGCAGACGTGCATTGGATCGTCCGGGTTGGTTTCCCCGGCGCGCAATGATGGCAGGTGCCCGATGGCATCGCGCACAGTCCGCAGGCGGGTAACGGCCGGAATGGCAAGATCGAAGCGGTCTCCGAGCTTTGCAATAATTAGGCTTCTAATGCGGCTTTGCGGAAGGCCGAAATTCTTGAGGTCGTGCACCTCCGCGAACACCTCATAGCCCAGCCCGGTCAGGCTACGGTGCAGTCCGTGGAAATGGTGGTTGTGCCGTCCCTTCAATAGCTCCTTCACATTCTCGATCACCACATACTTTGGCTTCCAGGCTGCGGCGAAAACGGCGGTTCGCTCAACTAGCTGGTTGCGGGGGTCATCGCTGACGTGATTGCGGGACTGCTTTTGGCTGAAACCAGTGCAGGGAGCACACGAGATCAGCACGTCAATATCTGCGGCGGTGAAGCCGAAATGCGAAGATATCTCATCGGGGTCCGCTACGGACAGATCGGCCGACAAGGGCTCAAGGCCGACATTCGCGTGATAGGTGGCGTTGCAGCCCGTTGCGCCGATCCCGTGGCTGGGCTTCGCCACTTCCAGATCGACGGCCCCAAGGGGCACGAAACTGCCTTGCCGAGCGAAGCCCGACGACATCCCCCCACCGCACGAAAACAAGTCTACAAAACCAAGCTGCATGTCGCTCTACGATTCACCCCACCGCCTCAGATCATGTTGCCTTCTTAGCCCATGGCAAGGAGAACGAAACAAGAAAGTGCCACCGGGGGCGATTGCCGGCATTGGCGGCGGGTATTTCGTGGGCCAACGCGAGCGGGGCACCGTCTTAATTCCCGTCTTTCTAAGACGGTGGCCCCGGAGGAAGTGAGCTAACCTATTGGAAAATATGGTGGACGCACTTGGGCTCGAACCAAGGACCCGCTGATTAAGAGTCGTTTTAAGAAGATTCCGTCTGCTTCCGTCACCTTCCATCAAGGCTCGTGCGCATTGATTTATCTTGCTGAACTTACTGAATAATATCAGAGAACCTCTTCCATATTTCTCCGTCTGAATGTATGATCGAACACGGGCGGTCAAGGCCATTTTGACATCCATACGGCACCCATAGAAGCTCTATTCTCTCACTTTGCGAGTTACGTCCATGGCTATATCCTTGACAAAGAACGGCATTGAGGCTGCAATTGCCAAACTCCGCTCCGAGCCGGGGAAGCGTATCGAGCTTCGGGACGATAAGGAAGCCGGACTTCTTATCAGAGCCGGCGAACGCGGCGCGAGCTGGTCTCTCGCAGTGCGCCTGCAGGATGGCCAGCGCACTCGGATCAAGCTTGGAACCTGGCCGGGCATGGGGATCGCAGAAGCTCGTGCAGCTGCCCGCGTCGCCCGGACGCAAATCGACCAGGGTAGCAATCCCAACGAACGCAAGCGGGTCGCGCGGCGAACTGCGGCGATTGCTTCGCTCAACCGCAAAACCCTCTCCGAGGTGATCGAGGACTATGACAAGGCCGTGCTTTCGCAGCACCGTCGCGGCGCGCAGACGAAGCGAGCGCTCGACGGCAAGCGGGGGCTCCTGCGCACTCTGCTCAATCGACAACCCGAATCGATCATGAAGGCAGAGATTTCCGATCTCGTAAAAAAGCATGCCAAAACTGCCCCGATCGCCGCTAACAGGAATCTCGCCTACGCATCTGCCTTCTTCAACTGGTGCGTCGACGAAGGCGTTTTGGCCGAAAATCCGGCGGAGAAAGTGCGCAAGCCGTCCAAGGAAAATGAGCGCGAGCGGTTTCACACAATCGGTGAGCTCAAAGAGATATGGGCCGCCGCCGGCACATTGGGCTATCCGTTCGCCCAGCTTTTTCGGTTGCTGATCGTCCTCCCCAATCGACGCGAAGAGGTGGCCGCGATGCCGGTCGAGCATCTTGATCTTGCGAGCGATCGGGCGCCCGGCGACGCTGTGTGGTTGTTACCAGGTGCCCGCACCAAGATGAATAATGCGCTTCGCGTGCCGCTCTCCAGACTGGCGCGATCGATCATCATCGAAGCGATGGAGCATCCGGATCGCCCCAAGGACTCCAAGCTCGTTTTCACGACCACAGGTGATACGCCCGTTTCCGGTTTCACCAAGGGACGGCGCAGATTAGATCAAGCGATTCAGGCGGCTCGTATCAAACGGACGGGGGATGAAGAGACCCCCGAGATGCCACACTGGGTAGTTCACGATCTTCGGACGACCTTCAATACGCATGGCTGCGAAATTTTGGGAATTCCTCCCCATGTTGCGGATCGCATCCTTAATCATGTCGCGACCGCTACGCGATCCAAGATCATGCGGGTCTACAATAAGTCCGAACTATTCGAACCGCGCAAGGAGGCGCTCAGCGCTTGGGCCTCGCTGCTGGAGCAGCGAGTCATTCCTAGCAGCAAGCTCGTCGTATCATAACTCCATACGGCGGTTGCTGGGACACTGGCTGCCATTTCAGGATACGTCTAAAACAATTTTGCTATTCGTATCGGAGCAAGCCAAACAATCTATATCACGATACCGTGCTTTAGCGAGAAGCCCTTCATTTCAGCATCACGATTCATCCCGCAGATTTGCTGCAGATGCGCCCCTCGCTTCCCCACGAGAACCAACATATGGCATACGAAAGCGCGATCGTGATCGCGCAGAGCGCGTTAGGCTGGCGGCAGGTTCGAAGCTGTCATTGAGAGAGCGCGCTGTAGCCTTCGCACGAGACCGAGGCGAAGTGAGGACGAAGGATCTCACAGATATCGGTATTCCCCGCTGCTATCTTTCTCCCATGTGCGACGAAAGACTGCTCATGAAGGTCGGCCATGGCCGCTATCGCGCTGCAAGCCAATAAGCTCAGGTCGAACCTTTCTGATCAGGACGCCCGATAATCAACGGAGCCATGCGCTCCCACGCCGTTCGCAAACTACGGGCCTATGCCCTGAAGCGTGACAAGCATCGCCTGCGGCGACGTCTCTGACATGTGGTCACGCTTGGCTTCAACGCGCTTGATCTGTTCGGTGAGCAGCTCGAGACGATCGAGCTCACGATTGAGCTGCGCCTCGAGATGCAAGGGCAACGGCTTGCCGCCGACGGTCCTCCTCCTCGATCGTTGGCACGCGAATCATCGAGCAAACCCTTGGCTCACTGCGCATCCACGCCATCAGGGTACGCACTAGCGTCTCGCTATTAATCCCGTCGGCCTTTGCCCGCCGGAGGCGGCGAGACCGCAACCGAAGCGGCGTCGACCACATGGCTGGTGATCCAATCTTCCGACTCCAGAGCGCGATGAATCCAAAAGCCGTGGAGCGCCGCTTCCTGAATAGCGATCACCGGATAGCGCTGGCCCTCGCGGGCCTGTGCCTTGTCACGCAGGGCATCCAGGCAGGCCAGCATCGCCGCCCGGCGCCGAGTGATGGGACATCTTTTCGCTACCCGGCGATAGAGAAGTCACCAGCCCGGTCGATTTCGCGAGTTCCAGCGAGACGAAAATTGCGCCAAGATCAACACGGATGGCGGCAGGCTGCGAGATGGGGTCTGCTGACATGGCAAATCCTTTCAGAGTGGTTGCTAGCAAACCGACTCTGAGCCCCCTCAGGCCGCTATCCAACTCTTATCATGGGATCTTTTCCAATGTCGGAAAATAGCGATTCCTGGTTGTCGTCTTCGGCGCGACACGGGATTGGGCGCGCCAGTTTGGCCTTGATCCACTCGTCTTCGAGGTCGCTGGAGCGGATTTGATAGGGCGCGTAGCGCATGACCTGCTCGGCGGCGATATGCCATTCCTGAGGAAGCGTTGGATCTTGACTTGCGGGACTCCGAGTTTGGCGGCCGCGTCCGACATCGTGAGCCATTCGCCGTTCTTGTCAGAAGACCGGTAACCGCTGATCTTGCGCACCACATGGCTCACTGGCGTGTTCAGTCTGCCCAATTTAATTGTTAAGGCAATGATTGCATATTGAACGCAATCGGATGATGGACTAGGTAGCCGCGCATGCCCCGCGACCGATCCAGAACCAGCCCCGTCACGCTTTTTGAACTCACGAACGCTTTGCAGCCGATCCGGCGTGTCTGGGTTCAGGCAGTCAGTCTCGCACTCGCCGACTTCGGACTTCCCGCATCGCTCATTTCGGCGCTCATTCTGGCGTCCCGTCATGGAGACAAGGGTGTCAGGCAGAACGCGCTGGCCGAGGAAGTCGGGGTCAATCCGGGCGGCATGGTGCGCATTCTCGACCAGGCCGAAGCCGCCAACCTGCTTGAGCGGCGCGATTCTCCCGAGGACCGGCGCATCAAGACGATCCATGTCATGCCGAAAGGTCGTGACCTTGCGAAGAAGATGGAAAAGGCGGTCACGCGGCTCCGCGACGATCTCCTTGGTGATCTTACCATGCAGGACATCGAAACGACGACGCGCACGCTGCGTTTGTTCGAGGAACGGATCGGTCAGTTCCTGCAGCAGGCGCGGACGGGCCGATGAAAGTCAGCGCCGATCAGCTGATCTTCTCTGTTAAGCTGTTCGTCGCGGGCATGATCGCATTCGCGATAGCGGTGCGGATCGGCCTGCCCAATCCTTACTGGGCACTTGTCACCTGCTGCGTCTGCATGAACTCCATGAGCGGGGCGATCCGGTCGAAGGCCGTCTATCGCTTCACCGGAACTTTCTGCGCCGGCTTCGTCACGCTTGCCATGGTCGCGCTGTTTGCGAGCGCGCCGCTGCTGCTGATCGCGGCGTCGGGAATCGTGGCAACCCTGGCGTTCGGTATTTCTTTCCTCGACCGCACGCCGCGCAGCTACGGCTTCCAGCTTTTCGCGATCACGCTCATGCTGGTGGCGGTCGCCGGTGTGGATCATCCGGAGATCATGTTCGATACCGTTGTGGCGCGGGTCAGCGAAATCACCCTCGGCATCCTCGCGACGACCCTCGTTGACGGCGTGATCGCTCCGCGTTCTCTTGAAGGTGCGCTACGCGCGCGCCTGCATCGCTGGCTGCCCAGCATCGAGACCTGGGCGAAGGATGTCCTTGATGGCCATGAGGCGGACGCCCAAGGAGAGCATGACCGGCTAAAGACGCTGGCCGACATCACATCCCTGTCACAGCTGACCGGTGCGCTGCGCTACGATCCGACGATCCATCGCGATGACCTGCGGCACGCGCTCGCGATCCAGCAACGCCTGCTGCGCATAGTCCCGCTCCTTTCCGCGATCGGCAGCCGCATCGCGGGCCTTGGCGAAGCGGAGCGCTTGGCCCTCCGACCCTCTCTCGCCACGGCCAGGGCCCATCTCGATGCCGGTACGGAACCGCTACCCGATCTGGCCGATGCCGTGCGCTCGCTTCCGCTCGATGCCAGTGACGCGCGCGCGTGGCAGCAACTCGTTCATGATGCGCTGGCCGACATGCTGACGGAAATGCTGACGCTCTGGAGCGAGGTTTCGCGGATCGAGGCGGCGTTGAGCGGAAAGGCGAAGCTTGCGCCCGCGCTCGCGCGAACAGTCAGCGAGACGCAGGCGTTTCCGCTCAACCCCGACATTGATCACGCTGCCCGGATCGCGGCGGGAATCCTCGTAACCTACGCCCTCCTCTGCGGGCTCTGGTATGCGACGGGCTGGCATCAGGGCGCGAACGCCGTCCTGTTCAGCACGATAGCGCTGGCCTTCTTCGGCGGCGGCGACGAGCCTGGCAGAGCGATCGGAATGTTCGCGCGTTTCGCCCTGCTCGCGACCCTGCTGGCGGGGATCCTGTGCTACGGCCTGCTCCCGCTCGCTGCCGATTTCGCGACCTTTGCGATGATGATGGGCCTGTTCATGCTGCCGCTGGGCGTCTGGGCGGCCGTCAATCCGATGGCGACGCTGATCCTCGCCTTCGGGCTCAGCAACATCAATCTACAGGGCCATTATTCGCCGCCCGATTTCGGAACCTTCGTCGAGGCGAGCGTCGCCAGCATGCTGGGCATATTCACCGCCATTCTCGGCGCCGGCCTGTTCCGTACCTGGGGCGTGCAGCATCAGCTTCAGCGCGTCCTCCGCATCGAAGCGCGCGAGATCGCGCGGCTGAGCCGGTCGCCCAGCCGACGGTTGCGGGACAGCTATGTCCAGCGGGCGCTCGACCGCATTTCGGTGGTGACGGCGCGCCTTGCCGCAGCCGGGCAGGTCGAGCGGAGCGCCGGCCTGCTCATCCGGCTGCGGGTCGGCGCGAACGTCGCCGACCTGCGCTCGATGGGCAACGCGCTTCCCGCCGATGGGCGGCAGGCGACGGATCGGGTTCTCGATCAACTCCGCAGCGAGTTCGACAAGCCGCAGCCGTCGTCCCGTCTGCTCGCGCTCATCGACGAAGCACTTGATGCGCTCTGGCCGGGAGATGGTTCGCCCGGCGCTCGCCCCGACCGCGCCATTCATGCCTTAGCGGGTCTGCGCATCGCCCTGTTCGAGCGCGCGCCGGCCTGGGTACCGGCGACATGATCGGCGAAATCGACATCGCGGGCGTGTTCGTTTCGCCGCTGCTCCTCTGCGCGATCCTCGGCTTCGCGATGCGCCTGCTGCTGTCGCGGGTGCTCGAGTCCATCAGCTTCTACCGCCTCGTCTGGCAGCGCCCGCTGTTCGACACCGCCCTGTTCCTCATCCTGACCGGCACCGCCTTTCTGGCTCTACGCCTTGTCACCGCATCCTGAAGTGCCCGCCATGACCCTAGATCGCGATACCCTCCTCCGCCTGCTCAAGCCCTTGCTCACCCTGCTGGTGGTGGGTGCGGGCGTGTTCGTCTTCTGGCACCTCTATAATTACTACACCTACGCGCCACAGACGCGCGACGGGAAGATCAGGGCGGATGTGGTCCCTCTCGCGGCAGACGTGTCGGGCCGGGTCGAGCAGGTCCACGTTCGCGACAACCAGGTGGTCAGGCGCGGCGACATCCTGTTTACCATCGACCATGTTCGGCTGCGCAATGCCGTTGAGCAGGCCGAGGCCGCTGTCGCCACGGCACGGGCAACGTTGAACGCCGCCGAACGGGAGAACCGCCGCTATCAGGCCCTCTCTGATATCGTCTCGGGGCAGCAACGTGACGACCGCCGCTCCACCGCCGAGGAGGCCCGCGCACGCTATGCCCAGGCGATCGCTGATCGCGATCTCGCCCGCATCAATCTGGCGCGCGCCGAGGTGCGTGCGCCGGTCAACGGCATCGTCACCAATTTCTCGCTCCGCCCCGGCGCCTATGCCGCCGCCGGGCAGCCCGTGATGACGCTGGTCGATTCCGACAGCTACTACGTTGCCGGCTATTTCGAGGAGACGAAGCTTTCGCACATCCGCCCCGGCGTCCGCGTCACGATCCGGGTAATGGGCGAGGATAGGCCGCTTTCTGGCCATGTTGAAGGCCGATCGGCGGGCATTGACGATCGCGAACGGACGACCGCGTCCGGAACGCTACTCGCGAATGTCAATCCCACCTTCAGCTGGGTCCGTCTTGCCCAGCGCATCCCCGTGCGGATCGCCATCGACAAGGTGCCGCCCGGCATCGATCTGATCGCGGGCCGGACGGTCACCGTGACGCTCAATGGCGCGGAAAATGCGCTCGGCCCCGGCCGGAGCGAATGACGATGGGGCGCGTCGGAACGAAAAGGCCGCTCGGACTGATGGGCGCGCTGATGCTCGCTGGCTGTGCCACGGTCGGCCCCAGCTATCGGGCGCCGCCCTTGCCCGCAGGCATCTCGGATCGGCCCGCGAGCTTTGCCGAAGGAAAATCGCCGGCCTATTCGGCTGAACCCTTGCCCCAGCGCTGGTGGCGCCTCTACGCTATTCCCCAGCTCGATGCGCTCGTCCAGGAAGCGATCGAGGCCAACACCGACCTCAGGGTCGCGGCGGCCAATCTCGAACGCGCGCGCGCGATTGTCCAGGAGGTCGAGGCCGGCGCGGGCGTCCAGACTTCCACGGCGGGCGGCGTATCGGTGGGCGAGCCGTCCAATCTCGGTCTCGGCTCGCCCAACGGGACCCATGCAACCTTCGACGCCGGCGTCGGCATATCCTATGAACTCGACGTCGTGGGCCGGATTCGGCGCACGATCGAGGCCGCGCAGGCCGATGCGGAAGCGCAGGCCGCCGCCTATGACCTTGCGCGCACGACGGTCGTGGCCGGAGTGGTCGGCGCCTATGGAGATGCCTGCGCGGCCGGCGCGCGGATGACCGTTGCCCGCCATTCGGTCGAACTGCAGCGGCAAAGCCTCGCCCTCACCGAAAGAGGCGTGCGCGCCGGCCTCTACACGTCGCTCGACGCTACCCGCTCGCGCGCGCTTCTGGCTCAGCTCGAGGCAGCGCTGCCGCCGATCGAGGCAGGCCGCAAAGCTGCACTATTCAGTCTTGCCGTGCTGCTCGGCCGGACGCCCGAAGATTATCCGCCCAATCTCGCGACCTGCCGGATCATCCCTTCCGTCGACCGCCCCCTGCCGATTGGCGACGGTATGGCGCTGATCCGGCGCCGGCCCGACATCCGCGAAGCTGAACGCCGGCTCGCGGCTGCGACGGCGCGCATCGGAGTGGCGACGGCGGACCTCTATCCGAGCGTCAGCCTCGGCGCATCGCTCGGCACGACCTCGCGGAGCGTGGGTGGGCTGGTCGACGATTCGGCGTTGCGGTTCAGCTTCGGCCCGCTCATCTCGTGGTCCTTCCCGAACCGACGCGTCGCCAGGGCGCGGATCGCGGAAAGCGATGCAGCGGCGCGCGCGACGCTGGCGGCATTTGACGGCAGCGTCCTCGCAGCTCTCCGCGAAACCGAGACGGTCCTCAGCACCTATGCCCGCGATCTGGACCAGAATGCCAAGCTCAGGGTCGCGCGTGATGAGAGCGGGAGGGCTTTCGGGCTCCAGGCCCGGATGACTCGGGGCGGTCTTGGAACGGGTCTTGAACTGCTCGACACGCAGCGAAGCCTTGCCACAACCGAAGCGGCGCTGGCGGCCTCGGATGCGTCCATCGCCTCGGATCGCGTTCGGCTGTTCCTTGCGCTCGGCGGCGGCTGGGAAGGAGGGATGGCGGGGCCGTGATGGCCGAGCCTTCGCGAAGCGTACGCTCGGCCTGCCCACCAACGCCGTGCTGCGCGCCGATCTTGAAATCGTCACGGTTGCCGATGCCTGTGCGGTCAGGCGGGCGAAGGCGCAGCATCCGGTCCTGCGCAATTATGCCGAGACCTCTACGGCGCCAAAAAATGGGCATGCCAGCGCCGCGTCCTCGCCCGCATCGAGGCCAGCACGATGGGCATGGACACCCTCGCGATGGCGCAGCGGCTTGGTACAGTGCGGCAGGCCGAACTTGCTGCCAACCTTGACCCCACCCAAAGCCGGCACCGTGCTGTCGGCACGACGGTCTGGGGGGCAGGGGGCATTTCGCCCGAGATCGCCGGGCTTCTCGCCGCTGTGGGAGGCTGGGTGGGCCATCGGCTCGCCCTCCTCACGACGCGCGGGGCATTCGACAGCCCGCCAACGGCTGAGCACTGCGCGATCTCAGGGCCGGCCTTTCGCCCGCCGAACTGGCCGGGCTGAGATCAAGTCGTCCCAAAGACGCCCGGATCGAAGCGGATTCCATCCTTGAAGAGGCCGCGTGGCATTATCGCAATCTTGCGAGAAGGCCGGACCATGCGCCGCCAGCGGCGCTGCTGGAACATATCGACCACGCGACGTAAGCCGAATTGGAAGCCCCGCTACCGGGATCCGGCGCGCGGCGATCCTCGTGCTCGTCAGCCTGCGTCGCAAACGTCTTTCCTAGGGCCGCGGCATGGGACGGAAGCCTCATGCGCGCATGAGGCGCTCATAGAGGATCGGCACCACGAAGACAGTGAGCACGGTCGAGACGAGCGTGCCAAAGATCAGCGAGATCGCAAGGCCGCCGAACACGGGATCGGGGATCATGATCGCCGAGCCCAGCACGATGGCAAGCGTGGTGAGCAGGATCGGCCGCAGGCGGACCGCGCCGGCCATCCGCGCCGCCTCCGCCAGCGGCATGCCATGTTTCTGGTTATCCTGGATGAAGTCGATGATGAGCAGCGAGTTGCGGATCACCACGCCGGACAGTGCGATGATGCCCACGATGGAGGTCGCCGAAAAGTCGGTTTTCAGCAGCCAGTGGCCCGGAAAGATGCCGATGACCCCCAGAGGCACTGCGGACATGGCAATCAGCGGGGTGAGGAACGAGCGATAATAAGCAACCAGTAGGAAATAGATCGCCGTCAGCGCCGCCCCGAGCGCCATCAGCATGTCGCGGTAGATATCGAGCGTCATCCGCATTTCGCCGCTCCATAGCAGTTGGTAGCCGTCGATGATGTCAGGTGCCTTTTCGCTGAGGCTGAGATTGCCGGTGGCGAGCGGCTGCCCGTCCGGGGTGCGCAATCTCGACAAGCGCCGGTTGAGATCGAGCACCGCATAGACCGGCACGCTCTGCGCAAGTTCTCCTCCGATGAAGATCACGCGCTCATTGTCCTTGCGCTGGACCGGCTTGTCGGCGGTCGATGGTGTGCGCCGGACCAATTCGGCCAGCGGTATCTGGCGGCCGTCCCTGCTGGTCACGTAGAGGCCTTCGAGCCGTGCGGGGGCGGGCTGATCCGCGCGCGGCACATAGGCGCGGATCGGAACGGGGTTGCGCTCTGGATCGATATGGGCACGCCCGACCACCTGGCCATCATAGACAAGTCCCAGAACCTCGGCGATATCGGCAGCTGACACGCCGGAGAGCGCTGCTTTCTCGCGGTCAGGAACAAAGCGCCATTGCGACACGTCGGTAGGCTCGCTGTTCGAGATATCGACCATGTCATATGTGTTGGCGAACTCGGCTTCCACCTGCTTCGCCAGCCGGCGCAAGCCCACGAGATCTTCGCCGTGCAATTCGGCGAGCACCGTGGCACGCACCGGTGGCCCCGGCGGATCCTCGACCAGTCTCACCCGGGCGCCCGGATAGCGGGTCCGAATGGCTTCGATCTTCAGACGCAATTCGCGGACGAACGTGATCGAGCTTTCCGAACGCTGGTGCTTGTCCAGGAGGTTGACGCGGATTTCGGCGACATTCTCACCTGTGCGAGCCGCCGTTCCCTGCATCAATCCATTGAAATCCGGGACCCCAGCCTGGCCGATCCAGTTCTGGTAGTTCACCACCAGCGGATTGGCGGCAAGCAGGCCGTCGATCTCGTGAACCATCCGGGCCGTATTCTCGACGGGGCTGGCTTCGGCCATGGTGATCACGATGTTGAAGGTGTTCTTGTTGTCCTTGGGAAGGAAGCCCATGGCAACCCCAAGCGGCGGCACCGGCCCGCCGACGCCCGCCGGGCGGATGAACTGCCAGCCGCCTTGCGCGATCGAAAGGAGCAGGGCAACGACCGCGCCGATCATCAGGGCACGACGTGCCTTTGAGTGCTCCTGAAGCGGTCGGATCAGCCAGAGATAGGCGTCCCGCAACTTGTCGGGCTTGCGCTCCGCATGAGCACCGGCCTCTTCCGCGCTTCCATCATCCAATATGCCGCCGGTAGAGGCAGGTCGCTTGACCCAGCGGTTCGCTGCCCAGGGCGTGACGATATAGGCGACAATGATCGACGCGAGCATCGCGATCGGCACATTATAGGCGATGGGATAGAAATAATCGCCCGCCATGCCGGTCACGAGCAGCAGGGCCGCGAACACCAGCATCACGGCAAATGTCGCGAGATTGGTGGCGCCGCCGATCTCGTTGGTGGCAAGGACGGTCACATCCTCCTGCGAAGCGTCGGAGCGCTCGTGATGGTAGTGGCGGTGGATGTTCTCGATCACGACGATCGAGGCATCGACGAGCAGGCCCAGCGCCAGGATAAGCGCGAACAGGGTGATGCGGTTGATCGTCACCCCGCCGAGCAGGTCCGCTCCGAGCGTGATCGAGAAGATGACCGGAACGGTGACGGACACGATCAGCGCCTCGCGCCAGCCGAGGAACAACAGCATGATGAAGCTGACGGTAATCAGCGCGATCGCCAGATGCTCCATCAGCGCGTTGACGGCCTCGTCGGCTTTCTGGCCGTCGTCGCGGGTGGTTACGACATGGACCGCGCGCGGGATGAAGCTGGCCTGCATCCGCGCGACCCGATTGGCCACGGCTTCGGACACGGTGACCGCATTCTCACCCTTCTTCTTTGCAATGGCGATGGTGACGGCGGGCATTTCGCCTTCACCGAGCTTGGCGCGCGGGTCGCCCGCCGCAAATCCGAAACGGCTGAGGCGCGTGATTTCGACATGCGGGCCGTCGGAGATGGTTGCGACATCTCCGATCTTGATCGTGCGGCCATTGCGCACCCCGATCACGAGATCGCGTACCGCCGCCACCGATCCCAGCTCGCCGGAGTAGCGCAGTCGTTCCAGTCGGCCCGCCCGTGCCGGCCCAGAGAGGTTGAGGCCCACATCGGAGGCGCCCAGCGCTCCGCGTGCCTCGGCGAGCGAGATCGAGAAGGACTGCAATCGGACCGGATCGAGCGCGACATCAATCTCTCGGTTGCGCCCGCCATAGACGGAAACCACCGAAACGCCCGGCGTGCTGCGCAGGCGCTCAGCCATCGAATCCGCCAATCGCTTGAGGCCGAAGTCGTCATAGGCGGAGGAAGCGAGGGTCACGGTAACGATGGGCACATCGTCGGCATCGACCGCCTGGATCAGTGGGATAGCCGCATCGGCGGGAAGCCTGCCGCGGTTGGCGATCACCCGGTTGTAGAGCTTGACCAGCGAATCCTCGGGCGGCTGGCCGACCTTGAACTGCACCTGCACCGTGCCGAGGCCGGGTTGGGCAGTGCCGTAACTGTGGTCGAGCCCGGTCATCTCGCTGAGCACGCCTTCAAGCGGTGCCACCACCAGCCGGTCCACCTCTTCGGCGGTGGCGCCGGGCAGGGCGACCGTGACCATCGCACCGGGCACCACGATCTGGGGATTTTCCTCGCGCGGGGTCAGCAACACGGCGAGCGCGCCGAGCAGCAGCGCGGCCAGCAGGAAGACGGTCGTCAGCTTGGAGGTGATGAATGTCCTGGCAAGGCGGCCCGCTAAATTGAGCGGCGCCTCGGTCATCGCGTGGCTCCGCCGGCGAGGCGTGCGCCGTCCCGAACGGTCCGATCGACACGGGCGAGGATGCGTTCACCAGCCGACAGGCCGGAGGTTACGGTGACCCGATCGCCCAGCCGGTCACCCGGCCGCACCCAGCGGAAGGTGAGACGCTTGTCCTGGCCCACCACGAAAACCCCGGTCAGCCCGCCGCGGCCGGTGATCGCGGCGGCAGGCACCGCGACGGTATCTCCGCTGACCCCGTGATTCGTCGCCGATGGGAGCCGGACGCGACCGAACATGCCCGGCATGATTCCGCTATCGGCGGGAAGAACGATCTCTACCGTGTAGCGGCGGGTAGCCGGGTCCGCGGAGGGGACGACGCCCCGGACCTTGCCGGTTACGGGGCGATCTTCGCGCCCGTCGAGCAGCACGGGAGTCGCCGCTCCCGGCACGAACATCCCGAGACTGGCCTGGGGCGCGGCAAAGCGGAACACCAATTGGCCACGGCTCTCCACCGTCACCAGCGGCGATCCTGGCATCACCATGTCTCCGTCGCGGATTTGCCGGGAAACGACGAAACCGTCGAAAGGGCTGGCAACCGAGGTGTAGGCGAGGTCCACCTGGGCAGCGGTGAGTGCCGCCTGTGCCTGGGTGACTCCGGCGGCGGCCGCGCTGTCTCGAAGCTGTTCTTTGCGATAGGCATCCATCGCCAAGGCACCGCTTTGGGCGAGCGGTGCATCGCGCGTGACATCCCCATGCGCATTGCGTTGTTCGGCCAGCGCCGCATCCAGCGCGGCGCTGGCGCGCCGAACAGCGGCCTCGGCCTGCCGCGCGTCGATGGTCGCCAGGATTTGCCCGCGCCTGACGGGCTGGCCGTCATAAAGGTCGGGTGCCCGGATAGTGCCCGAGGCGCGGGCCACGAGTTGCACGCGATCATCGGATTCGACCGTGCCGCTCGCGGCAGTTCCGTCCATGGATGTCGTCAGGGATGCAGTCGTCACGGGCAGGTTGACGGCGGGAGGTTCCGCCGATTGCGATGTCTGGTCCCCACCGCCGCAGCTTGCGAGAAGGATAGGAAACGACAGGGCGATCGCCTTCGCCACACGGTGCTTGCGCTCCATGTCAGCCAACCACCGAAGCGGACTGGATCAGGGCGAGAAGTTGAGAGGCCACCTGATCCACGGATTCGGACCTCTCGCTGTCTCCGGTCAGGCCGGGGGCGAGGGGCAGGATCAGGACCTGTCCAAGCGCGAAGCCAACCAGCGACAACGCGACCTCCTTGGCAGATATGTCCGTTCTGCCTTGCTCCACTGCAGCGACGATCGATTGGAATGGTTGCCGAAGTACCGTGCGTGAAAGGGTGGCGATGCGGGCTTCGTCTCCATCCAGCAGTTCTCGATACAGCAGGCGGGCGAATATCCGGTCGGTCATCAGCCTCCGGACGAACCATCGCACAAAAGCCTCGAGCTGGTTCGACGGGTGCTGGGCCAGCCACGCATCCAGATCGCGGGCGCAAGCCTCGAACACCGAGGCGAGGGTGGCCTCGATCAGGTCGGCCTTGTCCCGGAAGTGATAATAGAGGTTCGCCTGGGTCACCCCGACCAGTCTGGCGATATTGCGCATCGACACGGCTTCGTAGCCGCGCTCGGCGAAAAGCCGGGCGGCGGTTTCGAGTAATTGGGACCGCATGTCGGACATGGAATGCTCACTTGTTGAACGACCGTTAAGTCGGTTAGTAAGTGATTCGTCCGTGGCTGTCCAGCAAGCTTGCGTCGCTACGGCCCTGAACCGGAGATACTGTCGATGCGTGCGCTTGTCTTTGTCCCTCCGCTCCTGCTGTTGCCCACACTCGGCGGATGTATGATGGGGCCGAATTACAAAGGTGCACCGCCACCCCCCGCCTCGATGGGCAATTCCTTCTTGCGGACGGATCAGGTTTCGATGCCCGCCACGCCGCAACTGACGCCATGGTGGCGGGAATTGAACGATCCGCTGCTCGATCAACTGATCGGGCGGGCGCTGTCCTCCAACCCGGCGATCGATATCGCCGAAGCGCGTGTCCGGCAGGCGCGGGCCCATCTGCGAAGCTCGCGCGCGGCATTGGCGCCGGGTGTCGGCACCGGGGCAGGGGCCGGGAATATCCAGGCATCGAGATTGGTGACGGGTGGAGAGGCCAAGTCCTCGTCGCTCTTCCTCGCAGGCTTCGACGCCCTTTGGGAAATCGATCTATTCGGTGGAGCGCGGCGGAATATCGAGGCCACGCGCGCGCAATTCGAGGCCGCGCAGGCCGATGCGGAGAATACCCGCCTCAGCCTGACTGCGGAGATCGCGCGCCAATATCTTGCCCTGCGCGCCAGCCGACAACGTCTGGACCTCGCGCGCCGTCTGCTTGCCAACCAGCAGAAGATCGCGAACCTCACGGCGCAGCTTGAAGGCGCGGGCAAGCTGTCGCGCATCGAGCGCGATCAGGCCGATCGCACCGTGGAAGTCCGGCGGCAAGCCATCGCGGCTCTGGAAGCGGACCGGAACGATCGCAAGGACGCGATAGCCGTGCTGCTGGGAGAAGCCCCTGGCGCGCTCGATGCCATGCTCGATGGCACGGGCCCGGTTCCGCTTCCCCCCGCCGCCGTCCCGGTCGGCGATCCCACCGCCATGCTCGCCCGCAGGCCCGATATCCGGGCGGCCGAGCAGCACCTGCATGCCGCCAATGCCGGGATTGGCGTGGCGGAAGCCGCGCGGATGCCCAAGGTCAGCCTGGCAGGCGTGGTCGGTCTTGGCAGCGCCATGAAGGGCGATATTGCGAGTGCCGACAATCTCTGGTCGCTCGCCGGTCCGACGATCCAATGGAACCTTGCCGATTTTGGACGCGGGCGGGCGGGCGTGTTGCAGGCCGTCGCCGGTCGCGATGAGGCGGCGGCAGCGTATCGCGCCGCCGTGCTCGTGGCCCTTCAGGATGCGGAAAGTTCACTCAACAGATTCGGCGAGGCGCGCAAGGCATTCGCGATGCAGACGCGCAACTCTCTGCTGGCGGACCACAGCGCTGGCCTCGCCCAGCAATCCTGGCGTGCAGGGCGGTCGTCCGCGCTTGCCGCGCTTGCCGCCGAAAACGATCAGTTGGCGGCTGCGGATCTACAGATTCAGGCCCGGATGGCCCTGACGACACAGTTCGTCGCGCTGCAAAAAGCACTAGCGATGGGGGTGAGTGGATAAACCAACTGAGCCAAGAGACGACAGGCGAGCTTGCAGCTTTGTCGATTGGATGTGTTGTCGATGAAGCTTTCGATGTCCTCGATTAGCGCCCTCCTGGAGCTATCGGCCCCTCGTTTTGATCCTCTTTTCGGTCAGCAGGGCGAAGAAGCGCTCGACCTGATTGGGCCAGCACGATGATGTGGGGCTATAGGCAGACTTGCCGGCGATCTCGCGCTCGATGTCATAGAGCTGCCCGATACGCTCGAGCGCCTCGTGTGCGATCTCGGATTTTTGGGACGTCCAGATGTCGTGGAAATCGCGTCGCCAATGGGCAAAGCAGGCTGCTTCCCGGAAACGCGGGCTCCCATCCGCGCCAGGTTCGTAGAGCTTCGCATAGATTCCATGAGGAGGTCAAACAGCGAGCGGCGCTCTGCCAGACTGGTCTCGCTAAAAAACTCACTCTGGAGATCGACATGCCGGTTGCAGCTCATCGTTCCCAAGCGCCGTCCGCTGTTCGCACCGAGCTTACCGCGATTTTTATCTCGCTGGAACTCTCGCAATCGAAATGGTTGGTCACGTCCCTGGCGCCGGGGAACGGCGAGAAGATGTCGAAATTTGTCGTAGCCACAAAGGATGTTGCCGGTCACGTCATCGACAATCGTCGCGCTCGCCCGCAAGTTGCTCGTGGCTCTATGGAAATATGTCAGCGCTGGCGTGATCATCGAGGGCGCCGAATTGACCACCGCGTAGCGCTCCGTACGCCCTTTTTGGAATTCTCCCACGGCTTCGAGCCCTGGGTGGATGCTCGGATGACGAACCGCGTAATTACAGGGCCTGAAAAGCCGCTCGCTGAGATTGGTCTCGTCGATGAACCCAAGTCCGCCGAATGCGGAATGCTGGCGATGCTGCCTCGAGCAGCGACCGTATATAAGTTGGATCAGGCTCGGTATCGAGTCGCGTCATGCAACGGGTTCTCTCCTTGGATCCAGCCAATGATCAGGATTTACGAAATGCCGCCATAATGCTATCCCGGATAACTCCTCCCCATATAAGTAATTACCTCGTCGAGGATTTCGGCGGTCAGCGCATCATGCGCCGCCTGATGTCTGCGACCCGAAGGAAGTTCTGCTACTGTCCGTGCCATGCCAATGCCTCCCGATGCCTAGCACCGGCTACTATCATAGCAAATACCATAGCAAAGATTATCTTAAGTGAACAGTATTGACCCTAACCGGACCAGGGCAATCGGGTGAAGAAGTTCGTGACAAAGCGCTGATGTGCTGAATCAGTGGGGCTCCTTTCTACAGGAGGAGCGGCAGGGAGGATGGCGAGCGGACGGGTGGATGAAGGGGCTTTCGCGGAAGCGGGTCTATTTCTGGGGTATTTTGAGGATCTTCCCGACGCGCGACAGCCGGGCAAAGTGCGTTATCCGCTAACCGAGGTTCTTCTGCTGTGCCTGCTGGCGGTGTTGTCGGGGGCGGAGACGATCACGGACATCGCCAATTTTGGAGCTCGCAAGCTGGCGTTCCTACGCCGGTTTCGGTCGTTTGCGGGTGGCACGCCGTCCCATGATCATCTCGGCGACATACTGGCGACCCTCGATGCCGATGCGTTTCAGCACTGTTTTGTCGCCTGGGTATCGTCACTGACCGGCATGGCATCAGAGGTGATTGCCATCGACGGCAAGACGGTGCGGCGATCCAAGGGTGCGAAGGCAGCGATCCACATGGTATCGGCCTTTGCCGCGCGCCAACGATTGGTGCTGGGTCAGGTCAAGGTCGCCGACAAGGCTAACGAGATTGTCGCCATCCCCCGGCTTTTGGAGATGCTGGAGATCGAGGGTGCGATCATCACCATTGATGCGATGGGCTGCCAGCGCGCCATCACGCGGCAGATCATCGATCAGAAGGCCGACTATGTCCTCGCGCTCAAAGGCAATCAAAGCGCGCTTCACGACGACGTCAGGCTGTTCGCCGCCGAGCAGAAAACCAGGAATTTTGCCGACACCAAAATAAGCCGCCATGAGACGGTCGATGGCGATCACGGCCGGATCGAGACCCGGGTCGCCACGGTCATCCACGACATCATCTGGCTACAAGAGCGCCACAAATGGCCCGGATTGAAGACCATCGTCATTATCGAAAGCATCCGTGAAACCGGCAGCAAGATAGAGCGCGAAACCCGCTTCTATATCAGTTCCCTGAACCTGCCGGCCGACAAACTCGGGCCGATCGTCCGCAGCCATTGGGCCGTCGAAAACGTAACTGCTCACGAGGGTGGCAAAAAAGGCTTGCGCTGAGCGGATTGGACTGATTCACCCTGCGGATGGCGCCACCCCCGCTTCATGTCCTGAGTGACGCAGAGAAGAACGAACTGCTGCTTGCGCAGCACGAGATGATTGAGCGGATGGCGGCGCGGATTTCCGAGCTTGAGGCGTTGGTGGGCAAGCCGCGCAAGACGTCATCCAATTCGCATATTCCGCCCTCGAAGGACGATTTTGGCAAGGGCGGCGGCAAGCGGGGCAAGGCCAGGGCCGGCAAGCGGCCTTCGCGCGCTGGCAAGCATCGCCCACTGGCGGAAGCGCCGGACAAGACCGAGCGGGTGATGGCGGCAACGTGTTGCCATTGCGGGACTGACATCGCGGGCCAGACCCAGCGATGCCGCCATCGCTATGATCATATCGACCTACCGCCGATCCGGCCGATTGTGACACGCATCGAGTTGTTTGGCGGCCGCTGCCGGGGATGTGGGTTGCGCTATCGTGCCCCGGCGCCAGCGGGCATGGAGCCGGGTACGCCGTTCGGCCCCGGTATCCGCTCGCTGCTGGCCTATTTGCATCACAGCCATCATGTCGGCTTCGAGCGCCTTGCCCGGATCGCCCGCGAGTTGTTCGGTCTGGTCATATCCGAAGGTGCGATCGCCAACATCTTCCGGCGCATGGAGGCCGGTATGTCGGCGGCAACCAGGGCGATCCGCGACAAGCTGCTGACGGCGCGGATCATCGCCTCGGACGAGACGACCACGCGCACCAACGGCGTCATCCATTGGCAATGGGTGTTCCTCTCGAAGGACGCGGTCCTGCACAGGATCGCCCCGCGCCGGGCGCGCAGCGTCGCCGAAGAGGTGCTGGGCGGTCACCAGCCTGATGTCTGGATCTCCGACCGTTACGCTGGCCAGCAGGAGCTGGGCCGCGAACACCAGGTCTGCCTCGCTCATGTGCTGCGCGACGTTCAATACGCCATCGACTGTGGCGACACGATCTTCGCTCCGAAAATCCGCGATCACCTCAGATGGGCGATCCGGGTCGGCAAGCGACGAAGCAGCCTCAAGGACACGACGCTGGCCGCCTATGCCGCCAAGGCCGACGACCAGTTGACCCGGTTGATGCGCGCACCCGTCGCGCATCCCGCCGGCCAGCTCCTGCTCCGACAGATCAAGGCCTGGCGCGCCAAGTTCTTCGTCTTCCTCACCAACCGCGACGTGCCCGCGACCAACAATATCTCCGAACGCGAGATCCGCCCATCGGTCGTGTTCCGCAAGGTCACCAACGGCTTCCGATCGGACTGGGGAGCACAGGTCCATGCCGGATATCGCTCCGTCACCGGCACCGCGCGCCTCTCTGGGCAATCCGCACTCGCCGCCATCCGTGACCTCGTCGATGGAAACTTCGCTGTCGCCTGATCACCCTGCCGCAGGACAACCCCGTGAGCAGTTACTCGAAAACAGCCTGCACTGGGTTTTGGATATGGTGTTCCGTGATGACGAATGCCGCGTCAGAACCGACAACGCTCCCGCCAATTTCACCACCATCAAGCACATCGCGACCAATCTCCTGCGACTGCCCAACACCAGCGATTCGCTTCGATCGCGACGCAAAATCGTCGCATGGGACGATGACTTCCTCGCAGGTCTCATCGCCGCTTGATGCCTTCACCCGATTCCCCTGCTAACCGGACTAACTAATCTTGCTCGATGCTCCAACCGGCAAGCAGCGCGCGCAAGGCGGCGACGAACGCCAGCGGCTGATCGAGCATCAGATGATGCCGTGCTTCGGGTACAGCGATAATCGGAATGTTGATGCCGCCGAGTTCGCGGACGTAATCACTGGAATCACTAGTAAAAAGCAGGCTTTGCTCGCCGTGTACTATTGCCTTGCGGCCTGGCGCCTCGACCAGCGTTTGGCCCATTTCAAGCCATTCGCTCGGCACATTATCTCGCTTGAACACCGACGGCGAAAACTTCCAGGTCCACGCTTCGCCTTCGCGTCGAAGTGAGTGGTAGGCCATGTAATCCATCAGGAACGCCTGACCAACGGGCTGTGGCGGAGATAGAACATACCGCTCGCGGGCACTTGCGTAATCGGGGTAACGCTTATGCGGGCGATCGGGGTCGCCCGATCCCGGGCCGGTGCGGCCGCCCCCCCAAACGGCGTCAAAGCTGGACGGACGCAGCACCATCAGATCGCAGATCACCGTGCCGGCAAAGGCATCCGGCGCCAGGGTGATCGCCTTGAGCGCGACTGCCGCGCCAAAGCTGTGTGCGACGATGATCGGCTTGTGCTCATGGCGAAAAAGTCCAAGGGCCTCCGCGACCCCGATCATCTCCCGTCCTCGCGCGACCATGTCACAATTCTCGCGAACGTCGCTGTCCCCCATTCCTGAATGGTCGTAGGCGATCACATGGTAATTTTCAGCGAGGTAAGGCGCGACGAACGCCAGGCACCGTGCATGAGAGAGAAAGCCATGGGTCATCAATAAAGGAGGCGCGGAACGATCTCCCCAGCGGAAGTAATGCATTCTCACACCAGAAACCTCGACGAAGCCCTCCTCCCGCGGCACGGATAGCGCGCCGACAAACCAATCGGGCAGGCATGCAGGATCTGGCGCCCACGTCTGTACGATATCGGACGGGATTTCACGCATGGTGCTCGGTGCCCTTCTCAGACTGGATCAATTATGTGGCCTTGGTCCGGCGTGACGCGATTGGGACCGAAGTGTCCAGGCTGCGACGTATTCATCCGATTATTCTCGAACCAGATCTTTTCCAGTTTCGGTATACGTTCGCATCGCTTGTTTCAGAAGCTTCGCCCGCGGGCGCGGGGAGAGTCCGCCGCCTTTTGCCGGTACGATCGGGAACGGCTGCCCCTCTCGCGCCGCGAGCACTGGGTCGCGATTGTTGTCGCCGCTCAGGCTCAGTTTTGCCGATCCATCAAATAACGATCGTTCGATCGACGCTGTCACACCGCGATGAAGAATCGTGTCACTGGTCAGCGCGAACCGGACGGTGATGAAATCTTGATTCCTGGGCTGAACCTGGATCTCAGTTACGCGGCCGATGGAAACACCGAGAAGGTTCACGGCTGACCCTGGTTGCAGGCCATCGACAGATTGTTCAAATCGAATCTCGTACGTCGGCCCCTTGGCATCGCTCTCCTGGAGAAGCCATAAAGCGAATCCGATCGCAGTGATCATGAGCATGCCCACGATCAGGCTTACCTTCAACCAGTTTGAATGCGTTTCCATCGGGAGCTAGGAATCCCGAGGCCCGTCGCGCCAGGAGCGATGCTTCGCGGTCGGCTCTGCGTGCGCCGCGCTCATCGCCGCCTCACACCTTCTAAAACGGCCAGTGCAACAGCGCCGAGAGCCAACAGTCCCGCCAGGAGAGGCTGCGAGGAAAACACTATCGCCGCGCAGATCGCGAGGGTGGCAGGATAGAGCTGCGGAGTAACCCTGCCGGCACGCTCTCTTCCGCGTAAACGCTCAAGGTCCTTGGGCGCGATACTGACGGTGATCGAGCCGGTTCGCGCAATCTTCTCGATCTGTCCGACGAGGTTCGGCGTTGACAGAACCACTCGTCCGAGCGCTGCGAGCAGCTTGCCTGCCTCGCCGCGCAGCCGGGCAGGGCTAGCCCGCTCCCGCATCATTTCCTTTGCTATCGGAGCAAGCTCTCGAGCAATGTCGAATGCCGGATCGATGCGCCGGACGAACCCCTCGGCGGTCAGCAAGGTCCGGAGCACCAGGGCAAGGTCCGGTGGAAGCGCGAGATGAAAGTCGCGCAGAATCGCGAATACCATCTGAAAAATGTCGGCGAGGTCAATCTGATCGAGCAGGACGTTGCTGAAGCGGTCGATCAGTTCGGCCATTGCCTCTTCGAGCCGGACCCGGTCCACGTCCGGATCACCGGCCCAGAGCATGAGAATATCGACGATACCGCCGGTGTCCTCCGAAGCGATCGCGAGGCCAAGCCGAACGAGTTCCTCCCGGCGTCTCGGCAGGAGGGTGCCCACAGCGCCGAAATCGATCAGGCCAAGCGTCCCGTCTTCAAGGAAGAAGACGTTGCCGGGATGCGGATCGGCGTGGAAGTGACCGTTTATGATGATCATGCGCAGGATCGCCTGCGCATAGGTGCGGGCAAGCGCAGCCAGATCGAGATCGCTTCGGCGTGCCGCGTCCAGATCGCTTGCGGGAAATCCGCGGAGCCGCTCCTGGATGTTCACTCGCCTACCCGAAAGCTCCCAATCGAAGCGCGCGGTTCGAACCCCGTAGTCCTTGAGATAGTCACCGATTGCGTCGCTGGCGCGCGCTTCTGCGCTGAGGTCCATTTCCCGGTCGAGGCTCTCGGCGAAGTGACGCAGTAGCTCGTCCGGCTTCAGTCTCGCAATCTCGGGGATGCGGCGCTCCGCGACCCGGGCCAGTCGTCGCAAGAGCCGAAGATCGGCATCGACGATCCGCTCGATGCCTGGGCGGCGAATCTTGACGATAACGTCTCGCCCGTCGAGCAGCGTCGCCGCATGGGCCTGAGCGATCGAGCCCGCCGCGATCGCTTCGGTGTCGAAGTGGCTGAAACTCGTTTCGATCGGCCCGCCGATCGCCTCCTCGATCAGCGGCTGCACGGCCGCAAATGGAAGCGGAGGAACGCGGTCCTGCAGTTTTGAAAGGGCATCGACCCATGCCGGCTCCAGAAGGTCGCTCCGCATCGCGAGGATCTGTCCGAATTTGACCGCGACAGGACCGATATCCCGCAAAAGCGCGACAATCGCTTCCGGCCGGGTATCTTCAAGCGGCTCGTCCCCCCCCACCCCCAGACCCAGCCGAGCGGCCAGCCCCTTGAGACCGTGCCGCCCGAACAGGACGAGAATCTGTGCGAACCGCTCCCTTTCTTTTAGAGCAGTCGTATCGGCTTCATCGGTAGGAGCTCGATCAATCATGCGCCCGGCTTTTCGGGGCGGGAACTTGGGTCTCGGGAACGCTGGCCTTCGTCTCCAGATGGTCGACGAGCCGGTTCAAATGCTTGATCGCCGCGTCGAGGCCCTCGAGTTCATCCGCTGTCAGGCTTCCGAAGGTCTGCCCCACGATGTCGTCGTAGAGCGGCATGGCCAGTCCCAACGTGGCCCGGCCGGCGTCTGTGATCTGCACCAGTTTGGACCGGCGATCGTCCGGAGCAGGCGATCGTGACACGAGACCATTTTGTTCGAGCGCGTCGATCGCCTGGGTGACAGTGCGGGGCGCCTGATCGAAAAAGCTCGCAATGTCGGTGGAGCGGCGCGGTTGTTCCGCGAGATACGCGAGCAGTTTTAGTTGGGCCATCGATGCACCCTGACAGGCAAGATAGGCGTCGATCAGCCGCCGCATCCTGTACCAGGTCCAGCCGAAGGTGGTTGCGATCCCACGTATACCCGATTGGTGAGGTTCCATATAATGTGGTATTGCCGAAGTCTGGCCGCCGTGGCAAGGCCCCCGGCTCTTTGAATCGATAGTTGATCGGGAATAGAATGGTGGAAGATCCCACAATCGGTTCAGGCGACCATGACGATGTCGGCGAGCGGCCCGCCGGCCCGCTCAAGTCGGTACGGGTTCGGCTGGCGCTGTTGGTTGTCGCGATCGCGATCGTGGGAGCGGGGTTGGTATGGTATTTTGACCATCAGAACCGCGGCAAGTTCATGCAGAAAACCGACAACGCTTATGTGGCGGCGGACTCTGTCGTGGTGGCCCCGAAAGTTGCCGGATATGTCGAGCGCGTGTTTGTCAGCGCGAACCAAGCGGTCCGCAAAGGGCAGCAGTTGGCAGAACTGGACCCTCGCGAATATCTAGCCCAAAGCGAGCAGATCACCAGCCAGATCGACACAGCGAAAGCTGCGGTCGAGACGAGCCGTTCGCAGATCGCTGAACAGCAGGCGACAATCGTCCAGGCGCGTGCTCAGGCGGCCTCGGCGCGCGCCGAGGCCGCCTTCGCGCGGCAGCAGGTTGCGCGCTATCAGCCGCTGACGGCGTCTGGCGCAGAGCCAGGCGAGCGATTTGCCCAGCTTCAGACGCAGGCACGACAGGCAGATGAGCGCGCCAATGCTGCTCAGGCCGGCCTTACCGCAGCAGAAAGGCGCGTTGGCACGCTTGGTGCCCAGGTACGACAGGCGCAATCGCAGGCCGAAGCCGCTCGTGCTCAGCTCTCCGCCGCGCGTGTGAACACCGAATCGACGTTGCTCAAGGCAGCGATCGATGGTCGCGTCGGCGATCTCGCTGTCCGGGTAGGGCAGTTCGTACAGCCCGGAACGCGCCTGATGACGCTGGTGCCGGTGGAGCGCCTCTTCATCGAGGCCAATTTTAAAGAGACGCAGCTAGGTCTCATGCGAGTCGGCCAGCCCGTCAGTATCGACGTCGACGCGCTCCCCGGGGTCGAGCTGAAAGGGCGGGTTGCCAGCTTCGCACCGGGCACAGGTGCCCAGTTCTCCGTGCTCCCGCCGCAGAACGCGACCGGCAACTTCACGAAGATCGTTCAGCGCGTGCCCGTCCGTATCGCGATCGATGCGCCGCCCGAAGTCAGGCCCCTTCTGGTTCCCGGAATGTCGGTCGGCATTACTGTCGATACCCGTTCGGCCAAAGGCGACCTGGAGAGAATCCGGCAGGCCGTAAGTCGGAAGCGCTGAGCGTGGCGACGGTTGCTGCATCTCCGGGGACGTTACGCGCCGAGCGAGCCGACTCGACGGCCTGGATCGCGGTCGCGGCCGGCGCGCTGGGCGCGCTGCTCGCGACGCTCGACATCTCGATCGTCAACTCGGCGCTGCCGACTATCCAAGGGGAGATCGGAGCGACCGGCACGGAAGGAACGTGGATCGCCACGGCTTTTCTCGTTGCCGAGATCATCATCATACCGCTGAGCGCGTGGCTGGAACGGCTTTTGGGGTTGAGGACACTTCTCCTCATCTCGGTGACCTCTTTTACAGGATTCTCGGTCCTGTGCGGCACCGCTACGGATCTGATGACAATGATCGTCGGAAGGGCGGGTCAGGGGTTCACGGGCGGCGTGCTCATCCCGACAGCGATGACGATCGTCGCAAAGCGCCTCCCGCCATCGCAACAGCCGATCGGCATGGCCCTTTTTGGAATGACCGTCATCCTGGGTCCGGTTCTTGGCCCCCTGCTCGGAGGCTGGCTCACGGAAAATCTGAGCTGGCATTATGCCTTCTTCGTCAACGTGCCGGTCTGCGGTCTGCTCTTGCTGCTGCTGCTTCTCGGCCTGCCGCACGAGAAAACGAACTGGGTCTATTTCCGCGAGGCGGACTGGTTCGGGATCGTCGGCATGATCCTCGGCCTGGGAGGACTGACGGTCGTGCTTGAGGAAGGGCACCGTGAAGAATGGTTTGAATCGACGTACATCGTCCGGCTGACGATCATGACCCTGATTGGGTTTGTCATGTTGGGTATCGGACAATTCAGGGCCGCCAAGCCTGTGCTTAAGCTGCGGATCGTGATGAATCGACAATTCGGCAGCGTCGTCGTCATGGCGCTGGCGCTGGGCATGGTGATGTACGGCTCGACCTTCGTCATCCCGCAATTCCTCGCGCTGATCGCTGACTATAACGCCCTTGAGACGGGTCAGGTGATTTTCCTCATGGGTGTGCCTGCCTTCTTGCTGATGCCCGTCATCCCGCTGCTTATCCGCGTCGTCGATATCAGGCTCGCCGTCGGCACAGGCCTTGCGCTCATGGCCGCCAGCTGCCTCGTCAACACCAGCCTCACCGCGGAATCTGCCGGAGAAGCCTTTACCGCCGGACAGTTACTGCGTGGTGTCGGCATGATCCTCACCATGCTGTTCCTGAACCAGGCCACTATCGCTTCGGTCAGCAAGGAGGATGCCGGTGATGCATCAGGCATCTTCAATGCCGCACGAAATCTCGGCGGGTCGTTCGCTTTGGCCGCCCTGGCCTCCTTTCAGGACCAGCGAATGTCGCTCCATAGCCGGCGGATGGAAGAGACCCTTTGGGCAAACGACCCAAGTTTGCAGGATTATCTCGCCGGCATGGCCAGGACGTTCGGCCAGATGGACGCCGCCCTTCAGTCGCTTGCCGGGACCGTTCAGCAGCAGGCCTTCATCATGACGTACAATGACATTTTCCTGGCGATGGCGCTTGCGACACTGGCCACGCTTCCACTCGTTTTGTTCCTGCGCCCGCTGCCCAAAGGGCAGTCCATGGCGATGCATTGAGGCTGCGATGACAAACTTCAGAGGTCTCGTTCTCGCCCCCTTGCTGCTCGGCGGATGTGTCGTTGGCCCGGACTACGCCGGACCGCCGGGGTTGGGTCGCGCCGCCCCCCAATCCAAGTTCGTGCGCCAGACCGCGAGTACGAGCACCATTGACCCCGCAGTTGCTGAGTGGTGGACGGCCCTTCAAGATCCGGTCCTGAACGAGCTTGAGCGACGCGCACTTGCAGCGAATCCGTCGATCGATGTCGCCCAGGCGCGACTCCGTCAGGCGCGTGCATCCGTGCGCCAGGAGCGCGCTAACCGCTTTCCGAAAGCTGGGGCACAAGCGACCGGAATCTTCGCCGACCTTCCCGGGATCGATCTGCAGTCGGCTCAGGGGAACGGCGCAACGCCCCCTTCCCAGGACGCGGATTCCTCTCTCCAGTTTTTCAATCTCGGCCTGAACGCAAATTGGGAAATCGATCTTGCAGGAGGCCAGATCCGAAAAATAGAATCCGCTAACGCACTAGCCGCAGCGGCTTCCTACAACGCGGCAGATTCACACGTTCAACTCACAGCCGACGTTGCGCAAAGTTATACGAATCTGCGGGACCGGCAGCAGCGCGCCGCTGCACTTCGTGGGGGGCTGGACCTGCAGAAGCAGCAGCTAGGCCTCGCTCGGCAACGCTTTCAGCAGGGCACGGTGCCGGCCTTTGCCATTGGTCAGGCGAACCGCGCCATTCAGGCTACCAACGGCGATCTCGCTACGGCTGAGGCGGAGATCGGAATTTATCTCAATGCGCTCGCCGTGCTTGCAGGGGAGGCGCCAGGGAGGCTCGATTCCTTGCTGGCTGTCCCGCGTGACGTCCCCTTGCCGCCACAGGTCGTCGCCATCGGCGATCCCGCCTCTCTCCTTCGCCGTCGACCCGACATACGCGCCGCCGAGCGCAATCTGGCGGCCACGACCGCCCGGATTGGCGTCGCTGAAGCAGCGCGTTTTCCCAAGATCAGCTTTATGGGGATCCTAGGCATCGGCGGAACGTCTGTCGGAGACCTGGTCGATCTGGGAAATATCTCCAACATTGCCGTGCCCCAGCTACAATGGGGGTTGCTCGATTTTGGACGAACTTCGGCCCAGATAACGCAAGCGCGCGCTGGACGAGACGAAGCTGAGGCACAGTATCGACAGGTCGTTCTAGGTGCGTTCCAGGACGCCGAGAATTCGCTCGCGCGCTTTGCACAGCAACGTCGCAATGTGGCAGCGCTCGCCGAGATCAAGCGATCGGCCGATGAGTCAGACATTTTGACACAACAACGCTTCCAGCGACAGGTGATTTCCCGCAGTGACGCACTTGAGTCCGGTCGTCAGAAAGTGCTTGCTGCATCAAACCTTCAAAGTGCTGTTGCGGCTCTTACGGCAAGTTATGTCGCCATTCAAAAGTCGCTAGGGCTTGGGTGGGGGGAACCCACCGATTCAAGCCTGGGTTCTACTCCCTTGAATACTTCTGAAATAATTTCGAAAAACTGATGGTAATCGCTTAGTACAAGATGGTTATTATTATTGACTACCCAAATTAACTTAATACGGTTGTGCACAAAGCCTCGCCGCTGTTGAAGTATCATTGAGGCTTTTCTCCAAGATGTGATATCATCAATAGTTCATACCCAAGCGGATCGAATCTAACACTTGGTGCCCGCGCCTGACGGCGGCGATGATTTTATCAGGATCGGCGGTCCAGACGAAGGGTTTTGGGCTCTCGTTGTGCTCGGCGAGGAAGCGGTTGATGGCGGCCTGAAGATCGACGAGCGAGTGGAATACGCCTCGTTTGAGGCGTCGTGAGCCTGGCGAAGAAGCCCTCGACGGCGTTGAGCCACGAACAGGACGTTGGCGTAAAGTGGAAGGTGAAGCGCGGGTGCCGCTCGAGCCACTCGCGGACCTTGGGGTGCTTGTGGGCGGCATAGTTGTCGAGGATCACGTGGATCGCCTTACCGGCGGGGACTTGCGCCTCGATCAGATTGAGAAAGCGGATGAATTCCTGGTGCCGATGCCGATGCCGCTGCATGTTGCGGCCGATCACGGTCCCGTCGAGTATGTTGAGCGCCGCGAACAGCGTGGTGGTGCCGTTGCGCTTGTAATCATGGGTCATGGTGCCGGCTCGCCCCTTCTTGAGCGGCAGGCCGGGCTGGGATCGGTCGAGGGCCTGGATCTGGCTCTTCTCGTCGAACGACAGGACGATCGCGTGGGCGGGTGGCGCGATATAAAGGCCGACAACGTCGCGCAGCTTGTCGATGAACTCGGGATCATTGGAAAGCTTGAACTGCCGAACGCGGTGAGGCTGCAGGCCATGGGCGCGCCAGATCCGGTGAACCGAACTGGCGCTGATCCCCGCTTCGCGGGCCATCAGCGCGGCCGTCCAATGGGTCGTCTCACCCGGCGGTTCCTCACGCGTCCCGGTGGCAACCCAAACGAGCACCTCCGGGGTCAGCGGAGGGATGCGCGAAGGGCGGGTCTTGTCACGCAACAGACCTTCAACCCCTTCCTGCATGAACCGCTCCTGCCAGCGCCACACGCACGTCTTGGACGTGTCCGTCCGGCGCATGATCTCGCTGGTGCCGACCCCATCGGCGCTCAGAAGAACGATCTCGGCACGCCAGACGTGCTTCTGAGGGGCGTTACGATCCTTGCAGATCCGTTCGAGACGTTCGCGGTCCGCGGACGTGAGGTCGATGACGATACCACTGCGCATGCCCGCTGACTCGCACGGCCGCAGCCGACTGGGAATCCCTAATCGGACTCAACCGTCAGGCGAGAACCACTAGTCCGCCCTGGTGAGGACCGCGCAAGCGAATTACCGTACTGATCATTGCGATCAGACCATCGGGGCGACCTTCATCGCTGGCTCTCTAGCGATCCACTCGGAGTTACCCGAGCGTTACCCGAGAATCTACCAAATCCCAACTCGCCTCGTCGGCCAAGGTTCTAAGTGATTATTTTCACTGTATAACCTTGGAGCTGCGAAGGGAATCATTCGTTACCGTCGTTTTTCAAGGCGCGCGTTTGAGGTCGGAGGCCGACGTCTGGCCCTCCGCCTTGACCGACGGCGGACTTAGCCCGTCCTATTCAGTGGTGGCCTGAGGGCAGTGGCGCTGGGGGGCTGGCTTGAGGCGAAGACGCGGCTGGCCGA
>NZ_JAZDXA010000050.1:0-32312 GCF_040170545.1 Sphingobium sp. MK2 | reverse complement strand
CGATGGATTGCTTCGCTGCGCTCGCAATGACGATTTGACGTCAAGTCATCCAGTTCTACAGACGATAACGCCCCTCATCGACCCACCGCGCCGTCAACGCTGCCGCCGCTTCCACGTCCTGCGGGAAATCGACCTCCTGCCACGGCAGCCCGTCGATCGACACGGTGCCCACCCGATTGCCCTTGGCGATGATGTCAATCGCACGCAGATACCAGCGCTCCACCCCTTCGGGCGTCCGCATCATCTGGTCGATCTGGTTACGGAAGATCGCTGGGCCTTCGCCGGTGAAGGCCAACATGCCGATCGATTCGGCATTGGTGTCGGGCGGCAGCAAGCGCTTGCCGATATGGTGCAGGCGGCCACTGTCGTCGCGGTTCACCTTCATGTCGTCATCATCATAATCGCCATCGGGCTTCACATCGACGGTGACGGTGATCGCATCGGTCGCCCCCGCGATCAGCTTGGCGACGATCTCGTCCGACACGATGGTATCGCCGTTCAGGATGATGAAATCGCGGTCCATCTCTTCCCGCACGATCCAGCAGGTGCCGAGGTTATCGGCAACCTGGAAGAAAGGATTGAACACCGTGCGGATACGCGCGCCCGTCTCGCGATAGAGTTGCAGCGCATGATCCTCGACCCGCTCGGTGCGAAAGCCCGTCACCACCACGATGTCTGTCACGCCATTGGCGACCAGCGCGGCAATCTGCCAGCTTATGAGGGTGCGCCCGTTAAATTCGATCATGCACTTGGGCACGTCGCGGGTCAGCGGCAACAGGCGTGAGCCTTGCCCGGCGGAAAGGATGATGGCTTTGCTGATCGTCATGGCGCTGGGCCTTAAACCGCAATTTGGCCGAAAAAAAGGCGGGGTTTGCAGGACCGCCGGAACCCCCTAGACAGGCGCACGGCGGATGGCCGACATCCGGGTGAAAGGCCAGGGGCAGACGTGAAGGTCAAACGCGCAACGGGGCAGGCAGGCGACGGCTTTGCGCGCATCCTGGCCAATACCGGCTGGTTGCTGGGCGGCAAGGGCGTTGGCGCGATCCTGAGCATCGCCTATCTTGCCATCGTCACCCGCACGCTCGGCGTCGCTGATTTCGGCCGTTTCGCCCTGGTGCTGAGCGCCGCGCAGGTCATCAAGACGCTGGTCTCCTTCGACAGCTGGCAGATCGTCGTACGCTATGGCCAGCCGCATCTGACCGCGGGCCATGGCGATGCGCTCAACCGGGTGCTGCGCTTCTGCATCCTCATCGACCTCGCTTCGGCGGTTGCGGGCGGGCTGATCGCGGCCGCCATCATCCTGGCCTTCGATGACCTGCTGGGGATCGGGCCGGGCATGGGCTGGCAGGTCTGGCTGTTCTGCATGATGATGATGATCACCATCCGCTCCAGCCCGACCGGCATATTGCGCCTGTTCGACCGCTTCGACAGCGCCGCGCTCGCCGAAACCATGATGCCGGTCGGCCGGATGATCGGCGCGGGGGCGGCGCTGCTGTGGATGCCCGACATCACCGGCTTCCTCATCGCCTGGGGCTTTGCCGAACTCCTTTGTGCGCTCAGCTATTGGGGGCTGGCGCTGCACGTCGGTCGTGGCCGCATCGGCCATTGGCGCGCCGGGCGGACGATTGACGCGCGGGCGGAAAATCCGGGCATTGTCGGCTTCCTGACCGCCACCAATTTGCAGACCAGCCTTGCCTCCATCGGCCAACAGGTCGCGGTGCTGATCGTCGGGGCATTCGTCGGACCTGCGGGCGCGGGCCTCTATCGCCTCGCCAACCAGCTCGCCAATTCGCTGACCAAGATCAGCAGCTTGCTGTCGCGCAGCATCTTTGTCGAACTCTCCCGCAGCAGCAGCCATGGCGGCGACGCGCTGGGCACCCTCTTCCGCCGTACCAACCGGCTGGCGCTGATCGCGGGCGGCGTCATCATCGCGCTCATTGCCACCATTGGCCGCCCGCTGCTGGGCTTCATCGCCGGCCCGGAATTTCTACCCGCCTATCCGCTGCTGCTGCTGCTGGGTATTGCCGCCTGTATCGAACTGATCGGCGTCAGCTACCGTCCGCTGTTGATGGCGACCGATCGCGCCGGGCTGTCGCTGCGTATCACCTTCGTCGCCACCCTGCTGCTGCTCGGCCTGCAGGCTGCATTGCTGCCGCTCTACGGCACGATCGGCGCGGCAGTGGCCAATATCGCCGCCGCTCTCGCCGCTTTCGCGATGATGGGCTGGGCCAGCCGCCGGGCCGTAGCGGGCAGTAAGTAGCGGCCCATTGCATCCGTTCGTTTCGAGCGCAGTCGAGAAACCCTCGCGCCAGTTTCTCGACTGCGCTCGAAACGAACGGGTTAACTCAACTCTACCGCCCCGCCAATATCGCCTCGATCAAATCCACATCTGCCTGCTTGTCCGCATCAATGCACGCTTCGGGCTGCGCCATCGCCACCAGCCGCGCCACCAGGCCAAAGCGTCGTCCGACCCGCGCCATCCCGCCCCGCAGCGTCGAAATCCGCAACAGCGCGCCGATCAGCGCCAGCGGCCCAAAGGCGGACAGAATCTTCCAGCCCTTCTTGCGGTCCTGCTCCACCTCCTGCCACAGCGCGATCACTGGCCGGGCCTTGCCGCTGCCGAACCAGAAGATATTGGCACCCGACCATCCCCCGTCGCGAAACTTCAACCAGGTCCGCCGCGATTGCGGATAGCGCGCCAGCAGCGTCGCGCGCTCGACCATGGCCACCGCGATGTCCGCCCCCGTCGCCTCGGCAATGAACTGATCCAGCATCGCGCGATCCAGCAGCACATGATCCGCCGTGGTCAGCAACAGCGGAAAGGGCAGATCGCCCGCCTCCATCAACGCCAGCAGTGACGAGGCAATCCCCGCCCCGCCCCGTTCGAACCGCACCCGCGGATGCGCGCCCAGCCACGCCGTCGCCGGATCAGCGGCAAAGGCATCGGCCCGCTGCGTCAGGACGATCACCTGCCCGATCGCGGGATGATCGAGCAGCGCGCGCGCCGGGCGGTTGATCATCGGCTCGCCCGCGACCGGCGCGAGCGGCTTGACCGGCACCCCGGCGGCGATCGCCAGCGGATCGGGAATGGGCCGCGCACCCGCAAGCAGGATGGCGGTGACGGAAGCCGGAGCGGAAGCAATCATCCCCGCTCGTTACCCAAGCGGCACCCGCGCGGGAAGCGGCTTATTTTCCGCTGGCGACCGGCGCGGCGGAGGGTGCCTCGGCAAAGGCCTGACGCTGGCCCACAGGCAGCCCCTTGTAGCGCGCCAGTTGCGCCCGGAACGCCCGCAGATCATTACCCGCCAGTTGCGCCGTCGTCGTGAACTTCACCGACAACGGGTTTACCGTCGCGCCACCGCGATAGAGTTCATAATGGAGGTGCGGCCCGGTCGACAGGCCGGTCGAGCCAACATAGCCGATCACTTGGCCCCGGCGCACGCGCTGGCCCGGCGCGGCGGCGATGCGGCTCATATGCGCATAGCCCGTCGCGATGCCGCCACCATGCTGGATACGCACATAATTGCCATGCCCGCCATGCCGCCCGGCATAGGCGATCACGCCATCGGTCACCGCATAGATGGGCGAGCCATAGCGCGCCGCGAAATCAATGCCCGCATGCATCCGGCTATAGCCCAAAATCGGGTGCCGCCGCATGCCGAAGCCCGATGACATGCGCCCGGCAACCGGAGCCGACAGCACCCCGCGCCGCTCGCCCACGCCCGACGCCTCGAACCATTCGGTGCGGCCGTTGCTGGTCCATTTGAGCATATCGACCGACTTGCCGCGCGCGCGCTGCAACCCGGCATAGAGCAACTCGCCGACCTCAATGTCGCCCGTCTCCGCGCGGCGATATTCGGTGACGATGTCATAGCGATCCCCCGCGCCGATGCCGCCCAGATCGACCTGCCCCGCTATCACCCGCAGGAAAGCCTGCACCGCCTTGGGCGGCGCACCGGCAGCCCGCGCCGAGCGATAGATGCTGTCGCCCACCACGCCCTGAATGCGCAACGGCGTATTATCGACGCGGATCGGGATACGCCGCACCGACAGCACCCCGCCCGCCCGCTCCAGTTCCAGCGCCAGGTCGAGCCGCGCGCGGAACGCCAGCCGATCAAGCGGCCGGGGCCGGTCGCGGCTGGCCCGGCGACCCAATATGATGTCGAGCCGCGTGCCCGGCTTCACCCCGTCGCTGATGTCCGCGCCGACCAGCGCGTTTATCGTCGCCACATCGCCGCTGCTGACCCCCGCGCGCGACAAGGCGCGCGCCAACGTGTCGCTGCTACCGACCTGGGCATTGAGTTCGATCTGCGGCCGCTCTGGCGTCTGGCGCAGCGGCTGCACGGCATCGGTCGCGCCCATCCGCCGCCCGCTATCCGCCCCCAGCGCCAGCGGTGTGATCATCTGGCTGCGCACTTCGTCATACTGCGCTTCGGCCATCGTCCGGCCGGGCAGCCCCGGAATCGGCTTGAAACCGGGCGACAGGTAGAGCGCCATCGCGCACAGCCCGAAACAGGTGGCGAGGCCCCGGAACCAGGTCGGACTGCCGATCCGCTGGGCAAGATCGGGGACCAGCTCCACCTCGTCCGCCCACTCGCGCAGCCGCATCCGCCAGTCGCGCGGCGGCACCGGCGCAGGCTGGCGCAGCGAGTCGGCCAGCCATAGCGACATGGTGGCGCCGCCCTGCTGCGATCCGAACTGGCTATCCTGAAACAAAACGCGACCCCCAAGGCCATGATAGCATTGCTTGGCGACGCAACGGCCCCCGCGCCATGCGTCGGGCCAGACCCTTGTGAAGCGACAAGGTTAAAGTCAATTTAAGACGCACCAATGACGCACCCGCCTGCGACGACCCGTGCCACGGACCCGACAGGAATGCACCAAGGTAGGGAACCCGCGAATCTCCTTGCTCCATCGCCCCCCATGCTCGACAGAGGGCCACCATGGTTGCCTTTGCCCGATCGCCCGTCACCGCCGTCCTGGGGCCAACCAATACCGGCAAGACCCATCTCGCGGTCGAGCGGATGTGCGGGCACAGCAGCGGCATGATGGGCTTCCCCCTCCGCCTGCTCGCTCGCGAAGTCTATGACCGGGTGGTCGCGATCAAAGGCCCGGCGCAGGTCGCGCTGATCACCGGCGAGGAAAAGATCGTCCCGCCCCACGCCCGCTATTTCCTCTGCACCGCCGAATCCATGCCGATCACCGGCGATTATGCCTTCGTCGCGCTCGATGAAGCGCAACTGGGCGCCGACCCCGAACGCGGCCATATCTTCACTGACCGGCTGCTTCGCGCACGCGGCCGCGAAGAGACCATGATCCTGGGTTCGGCCAGCATCGCCCGCACCGTCAAGGCGCTGGTCAAGGATGTCGAGATCATCGGTCGCCCGCGTTTCTCCACCCTGTCCTATGCGGGCGCGAAGAAGCTCTCGCGCCTGCCAAAACGCTCCGCCATCGTCGCCTTCTCCGCCGAGGAAGTCTATGCCGTCGCCGAAATGCTGCGGCGGTTCCGGGGTGGTGCCGCGGTGGTGATGGGCGCGCTGTCCCCCCGTACCCGCAACGCGCAGGTGCAGATGTTCCTCAATGGCGAGGTCGATTATCTCGTCGCCACCGACGCGATCGGCATGGGGCTGAACCTGGACGTCGCCCATGTCGCCTTCGCCTCGCTGCGCAAGTTCGACGGCCGCCGCACCCGCCGCCTGACCGTCAGCGAAATGGCGCAGATCGCCGGGCGCGCCGGGCGGCATCACAAGGATGGCACCTTCGGATCGCTGGGCGGCGAAGATAGCGACGCCGCCTTCACCCCCGAAGAGATAGAAGCGATCGAGGCGCATCGCTTCCCGCCGGTGGACCATCTCTACTGGCGCGACGGCACGCCACGCACCGACCGGCTCGATCATTTGATCGCTGATCTGGAGGAACGGCCCGACCGCCCCGAACTGCGCGCCGCACCGCAGGCCGTCGACCTGTCCGTGCTCAAGCGGCTGGCTGACGATCCCCTCGTCATCGACCGCGCGCGTGGCCAGCGGCAGGTCGAACGGCTCTGGGCCGCGTGCAGCCTGCCCGATTTCCAGAAACTCGGCACCGAACATCATGGCCGCGCCGTCGCGCGCATCTGGCGCTTCCTGTCCGAAGGCAATGGCCACATCCCCCGCGACTGGTTCGCGCAGGCGATTGCCCGGCTCGATTCGGTACAGGGCGATATCGACACGCTGGCAGGCCGGATCGCCGCCGCGCGCACCTGGTCCTACATCGCCCATCGCGCCGACTGGCTCGCCGATCCCACCGAAATGGCCGAGCGCACCCGCGCGCTGGAGGAAAAGCTGTCCGATGCGCTCCACGCCGCCTTGACGCAGCGTTTCGTGGACCGGCGCACCACCGTCCTGTTGCGCGATCTCGGCCAAAATGCCAGCACCCTGCCGGTCACCGTCGAAGCGGATGGCAGCGTGTGCGTCGATGGAGAATCGATCGGGCGACTTGACGGATTTCGTTTCTCGGTCGATCCCGCTACGCGGCATCAGGACAGGAAGATGCTGTTGGCGGCGGCGGAAAGGCGCCTTGGAAAGGTATTGCGTGTGAAGGCAGATGAATTGGTTGCGGCGGCGGATGCGGATTTTGCCCTGCTGGACGAAGCGGGACAGATGCCGGGCATCGCCTGGGGGCAGGCGACGGTCGCGACCCTGCTGGCGGGGCCGACCCTGCTGACGCCCGAAATCCGGCTCGACCGCGCCCTGCTCGAACTGGCACCCGATCTGCAGAAACAGGTCGCCGCGCGGCTGGCCACCTGGCTTGACGCGCAGAAGCAGAAGCATCTGTTACCGCTGGTAAAAATGGCCGAAAGCGCCGCCGATCCAGCCGTTCCCGCCGTGGTGCGCGCGGTCTTCGCGCAGCTTGCCGATGGCGGTGGCGTGATGGCGCGGGTCGATCTCGACGCCGCGCTCGGTCATCTCGACAAGGACCAGCGCCACCTGCTGCGCCGCGCGGGCATTGATATCGGTGTGCTCGACATCTATCATCCCGGCCTGCTCAAGCCCGGCGCGGCGCGCTGGCGCTCCGCCTTGCTGGCCGCGCGAATCGGCAAGCCCTGCCTGCCGCTCCCGCTGCCCGGCCTCACCCTGCTGCCCACGGGCGACAAATTTGCGCAGATGGGCGCGCGAATCGCTGGCTTTCGCGGGTTTGGCGACCAGATGCTGCGCATCGACATGGCCGAACGCATGGCCCGCGCCGCGCATGAAGCGATCGCCAAGGGCGAAGCCTTCACGGCCGTCAGCCCGCAGATCGTTTCGCTCGGCCTGCTCGAACCCGCTTTCCTGCAACTGATGCGCGCAGCCGGCTTCCGTCCAGTCGAAGCGCCCACCCCAGTTCCGACCGAGGAAGCTGTCGAAGGCGCTGAACCAGTAGAAACACCCCCCGTCAGCGCAGCCAACTGGGTGTTCAAGGGCCGCCAAAAGCCCCGCCCCGAACGCGCCCAACACGCCCGGCCGCGCACCGGCCGCGCCGACAATGAGCAGAAGCCACGCGGCGACAAGCCCGCTTCTGGCCGTCGCGGCGGCAAGGATGGCGCACCCCCGCCCTCGCGCGCGAACCCAACCGGCGGCAGCCCCGCGCCCGCCAATAATGCCTTTGCCGGATTAGCCGAACTGCTTGGTCGCAATGGCTGATCCGGGCGCAGCCCCCGGCCATGCGCCGACGCTGCGCATCGACAAATATCTCTGGTTCGTCCGGCTCTGCTCCAGCCGGTCGAGCGCCCAGAAACTGGCGGAGGACGGCCATATCCGCCTCAACGGCCGCCGCATCGACCGCGCCCACGCCCCCGTGCGCGCGCACGATCTCATCACCTTCCCCCACGGCACCACCGTCCGCGTCGTCCGCGTCACCCACCTCCCCACCAGACGCGGCCCCGCAGCCGAAGCGCGCGGCTGTTATGAGGAGTTGATGGTGGGTGGGTGAGGGGTCGGGGATTGGCGGCCATCCGCAATCGACAAGAAACAGATACTTCGAGCGATCTCAATGTCGCCTGCAAGCGAACGTTATTTCGGCGAACTTATTGCCAAATAGGTGGCTCGGATCAGAACACCCGCGCCGTACAACACTACTGGCCCACCTAACCCCAGCACTGCAAAAAAGGTAAGCCCAGAATCAACACATGAACTACCGCAACTATCGAAAAGAGCAAGCAGATAGATCAGGCTCACAACGACTGGGACAATCACGCAAAGTGCCCCGATTTTCCAAGCGCGATTTCCGGTAACGTCGCTGACCATGCCAAAATAGACTGGCAAAAACACGAAGGAACCGATTAAAAGATATCCGATAGGCATGTGCTTACTCTACGCCACAATGATTTCGCTGCCGCTTACCATATCTCGTCTGTATTATAGAGAGCTATCGCACTCTAAGCCGCCCATCCCCTACCCACCCTTTGCCGTCATGCCGGGCTTGACCCGGCATCCATTGGCTCAACGATTCTACGTCACTGAGAAGAAGAGGCTCATGGACCCCGGATCAAGCCTGTCCTGAGCGCGTCGAAGGGTCCGGGGTGACTCCGTTTGAGGGGCATCGCCATCTCACCATGGCAACCCTCCCCCGGCACATTGCCCCTTCTCCCCGCCGGGGAGAAGGATACGCAGCCTTGGTGCCGAAGGCACCTAGGCGGAGTTGGAAGAGGGGGCTCGGCGTTTGATGCGGCGCGATGTTGTAAGGCTCAGGACACCCTCACCCCGCTTGTACCAGGAACCAGCCACCGCCCTGTCCTACATCCCGATCCGATGCTACCCTCCCCCGACACCGCTCTTTCCCATCGTCGACCCCGCCCCCGCGCCGCACCCTTGCAACGGTGTGAACTTCGCGAGATTCGCATCATCACGCGCATATCCCGTCCCCCGCCCAATCCAGCCCTGCAACGGTGTGAACTTTCGAGTCGGGCCGCAGGAAACCGCGCCTAAACCCCCGGCAACATTATCCTCATTGACCTTGGCCGTGCCTGCGCATAGCAGGACCGCGCTTTTCCAACCAAGAGTGACCAGACAATGACCTATGTCGTGACCGACAACTGCATCCGCTGCAAATATATGGATTGCGTCGAGGTCTGCCCCGTGGATTGTTTCTACGAGGGCGAGAATATGCTGGTCATCAATCCGAGCGAATGTATCGACTGCGGCGTGTGCGAGCCTGAATGCCCGGCCGAAGCGATCCTGCCCGATACCGAAAATGGCCTGGAAAAATGGCTGGAGTTGAACACCAAATATTCGGCCGAATGGCCCAATATCACGGTCAAGGGCGATGCCCCCGCCGACGCCGATGCCATGAAGGGCGTCGAGAACAAGCTGGAACAGTTCTTCTCGCCGGAACCCGGCACGGGTAGCTGACGGGCGCACTGCCGCCGCCTTCACCGTCCCGTTTTGCGCCACACGCCCGCCCTTTATGTCCGGGGGTGGTAATTTTGTTACGAATCTGCTAAAAGCCGACATAACGGACGGGCATATGCGCGCGTCCCTGGAGTATTAGCTTCATGTCTTGACGGTGGTGTCGCGGTCTTCCTGCATGTGACCCCTATCGCATGTGCCCTGCGTCGGCCCCGTTCCCCGGTTGAATTGGAAAGGTTGCAAATGGCTGCCAAAGCGCTGTCCTTTGACGTTGGTGATTATGTCGTTTATCCCAAGCATGGCGTAGGCCGTGTGATCGAACTGCAGAAAGAGCAGATTGCAGGCATGGATCTGGAGCTGTACGTGCTCCGTTTCGAAAAGGAGCGCATGACGCTCCGCGTACCGACCAACAAGGCCGAAGGCGTTGGCATGCGCAAGCTGTCGTCCAACAAGACGCTCGAAGAATCGATGGAAACGCTCAAGGGCAAGCCCAAGGTCAAGCGCACCATGTGGTCGCGCCGCGCGCAGGAATATGAAGCGAAGATCAATTCGGGCGACCTGGTGTCGATCGCCGAAGTGACCCGCGACCTGTTCCGGGCCGACGACCAGCCCGAACAAAGCTATTCCGAGCGTCAGATTTTCGAAGCGGCCTCCAGCCGCCTCGCCCGCGAACTGGCCGCGATGGAAGAGACGGACGAACCCACCGCGCTCAAGAAGATTCTCGCGATCCTCAACGAAGCCGCGCCCAAATATGCCAAGGTCGAGGGCTGAGACGCCGCTGACCGATAATGAAGTCAGAAGGAGGGAGCGCTTGGAATTGCCAAAGCGCTCCCTTTTTCATGTCAGCGACACGAAGGCCCCCTTGGCACGGTCCTTAATGACCTTGTCGGCGCGGAACACCGACCCGCTCATGGTGATGTAAACACCGGGTTCCGCGATCTGAGCAGTGGCAAAGGCCATGCCGAGGTTGAAACTCGCATCGCTCTCGCCAAAGCGCGCAGGCGCGAGCGCACCGACGAGCACGATCGTCTTGCCCTCAATACCCGCCAGCGCCTTGGCGGTATCGGTCATCGTATCCGTGCCATGGGTGATGACGATATGCTTCTCCGCCGCAGCGGCGATCCGCGCATAGATGAGCGCGCGATCGCGATCGTCCAGTTCCAGACTGTCCTTGCGGGTCACCTCCTCGATGCGGAAGGGCCGCTTGACCCGTGCCACGTCCAGCAGCTTGGCCATCACCGTCTCGCCCACCTGATAGTCGGACAGCGCATCGAAATAGACTTTGTCGATCGTCCCGCCGGTGGTCAGCAGCAGGATGGGGGTATCGGGCGACAGCATGGGAAAGCTCCAAACAGGAAAGCCATGCCCCTAGCGCAAATTACCCTGCCCCGGAACCGGCCTATTCCCCCCGCGCCATCGCTTCGCCGCGATCCCGCGCCGCCGTCAATGTGTCGATCAGCAGCCTGAACAGCCGGTCGTCGGCGTCGAGGACGTTCAATCCCTCCCGCGTCATACCGCCGGGACTCGCAACCCGATCCGCCAACTGGCCGGGACTATCGCTGGCGCGGGTCGCCATGGTGGCCGAACCCTGCACCGTCGCCAGCGCCATGCGCGCGGCCTGATCGGCAGGAATGCCGAGCGCTTCACCTGCCTGCGCCAGCGCGTCGATGAAGCGGAATACGAAAGCAGGGCCACAGCCGGACAAAGCAGTGACCTGGTTGAACAACGCTTCGTCTGCCACCCATTCGGCAAGGCCCAACGGGCGGATAAGGGCATCGACGGCTTCCCTTGCCTGGGGTGCAGCGCGGCTATCGGTGAAAAGCGCAGTCACGCCCTCCCCTAGTCCGACGGGCAGATTGGGCATGGCGCGCACAATGTCCCGAACCTGCGGGAAACATGCGCGCATATCCGCCAAAAGCGTGCCCGCCAGGATCGACACGATCCTCGTGTCGGCCGCGCATAGTGGCGCAAGTGCTTCCGCCACATCGCCAATCTGATAAGGCTTCATGCCGAGTAGCACCGTGGTTCCAGCGGGCAATGCGGCGGGATAGTCGGTTACCACGCGCACGCCATCAGCTACAGCCTTGCCACTTGGTCGCAGCACGGTGACCCGCGCCGGATCTAGCCCGCAGCCAAGCCAGCGCGACAGCATCTGCCCCGCCATATTGCCGCAGCCAACGAGAAAGAGATGATCGGGCCAGAACGTCATCGTCATCGGCTCAGGCTTCGCCGCGCGTTTCGATCAGGCTGGCGGAAATCGCCTCCGACGGTGATTTGCCGCCCCACAACACGAACTGGAACACAGGATAAAAGCGTTCGCATTCGTCGATCGCCGTTTCGACCAATAATTGCGCCTGGTCGAGCGTCAGCGTGCCGCCTGCGCCCAACAGCGCCCCATGACGGAAAAGGATGATGCCGCTGGACGACCAAAGCTCGAAATGACCAAGCCAAAGTTGTTCGTTGATCAGCCCCAGCGTCTCATAAATGACGCTGCGCTTCTCATCGGTAACGCGGATGTCGGGCATGGCCAATAGCTGCAACACCTGGTCTTCATCGCGCCAAATGCCGCGCAATTCATATTGCGCCCAAGACCCTTGCGTGTTGGCGACGATCTCATCCTCGCCAACCTGCTCGTAGCTCCAGCCGTGCGCCTCATAAAAGGCCGCCAGCATATCGATCGGGGCGGCCTCCTGACCACCATGTTCAAACTCGTCACTATCCATCATCGCCGCGCCTTAACACTGCATAAGGCGAAAGGACAGACAGGATCAGAGCGCGTCGCTTCCCTTGGGCTTGTTGGCCTTAACCGTCTTGGTGACGGGTTCGGAGGCCCGCCCCTCCAGCGCGTCGAGCCGGGCTTTCAGCAATTCGACTTCTTCTCGCGCCGCTGCGGCCATCGCCTTGACCGCGTCAAATTCCTCGCGCGACACGAACTCCATGCCGCCGATCCATTCCTTGGCTTTCTCGCGCGCATTGGCTTCAAACTCGCGGCTCATGCCCGCCACCGTCCCGGCAGCACCGTTCACCAGCTTGGCCAGATCGTCGAAAAAGCGGTTTTCGCTCTGCATTGCTCTTGTCCTTTGCGGCGGCGCGAGAAAAATCGCGCCAAAAATCATATTTGGGTGCGCAGCGCCGGTGCGACAAGGGTCTCGGCATCGGGATTGAGTCGCCCGATCTCATAATTGAGAAAGGAGGCAAAACAGAGCCACGCAAGATAGGGCAACAGCAGCAGGCCAGCGATGCGACGCACCCTGTCGAACAACCAGATGGTTATCGCCACCACGACGATCAGCGCCAATATCAGAATAAGCGCGCTGCCGACCTGATGCGCCCGGAAGAAGAGCGGCGACCAGGCCAGGTTCATGACCAACTGGACCAGGAACAGCGCGATTGCCGGTCCCCGCCCCTTTGCACCGCGTGCATGCAGGACGATCGCCAGTGCCAGACCCATCAACACATAGAGGATTGTCCAGGCAACGCCGAACAGCCAGCCGGGCGGCATCAGCGTGGGCTTTTCCAGCGCGTCGAACCAACGATTGCCATAGCCGCTATTGGCCAGCCGCCCCGACAGGAAGCCCAGGAGAACGATCGCGGGTACAGTGAGCAACGCCCAGCGCAGATAAGCGAGGCGCAACTGGCCGGGGGACGCGATCTCGTTCATCGGCAACGCTTCTCCATAGATGTCATTCGGCCGGTTGAGGCGAATCCTTCAGAGCCGAATCCAGCTTTCGGCCCACGGTTTGCGGGGAAACCGTGCGCTTGGCAACGCGCGAATAGAAGATGGGAATGAGGAACAATGTGATCAGCGTCGCGAGGCTCACGCCCGAAACGATCACGACGCCGATCGACTGGCGGGCCGCCGCCCCGGCGCCGCCCCTTATCACCAACGGCACCGCACCGATGACCGTAGCGATGGAGGTCATGAGGATAGGACGCAGACGCCGCGTCGCCGCTTCGCGAATAGCTTGTCCGATTTCCATACCTTCGTCGCGCAACTGATTGGCGAATTCGACGATCAAAATGCCATTTTTCGCCGCCAGTCCGACCAGCATGACGATACCAATCTGGCTGTAGAGGTTGATCGTGCCGCCCGTAACGACCAACCCGATTACACCGCCCGCCACGGCCAGGGGCACCGTAGCGATGATCACGCCGGGATGGATGAAACTTTCAAACTGGGCGGCAAGCAACAGAAAGACGATCAGAATCGTCAGGCCGAAGATCAGCCAGATCGAGCCGCCCGTTTCCCGCAGCGACTGGCTTTCACCGCGATAGCCGATGGCTAGCACTTCAGGAGCCTGTCGCGCTTCATTCTCCAGAAAAGTCAGTGCATCTCCGAGCGATGTGCCCGGTGCCAGCGCAGCGGTCAGAGTAATGGCGCGAAGCTTGTTGAAACGGTTGAGTTGACGCGCGCCTGCAACCTCACGAACCGTGACGATGGCAGATAACGGCACCAAGGCTCCCGTGCGCGTGCGGACGTTGATGCGCTCAAGGTCGGCGAGCGTCTCGCGTCCTTCCTCTTCCGCCTGAACGATGACACGATATTCTTCACCGCGATCGACATAGGTCGTCACGCGCCGAGAGCCGAGCAGGCTTTGTAGCGCCTGGCTGACATCATTGACCGACACGCCGAGATCACCCGCCCGCTGCTGGTCGACCGTAATCCGCATCTGCGGCTTCGTTTCCTTATAGTCGCTATCGAGGTTGATCAGTCCCGGATAATTGGCGACCGCCGATGCCGTTATCCGGTCACGCGCCGCCACCAGTCCTTCATAGGTCGCCCCGGCCAGCACGATGTTCACCGGCAACCCGCGCCCTCGCCCCAGGCCCGAACGCGGCGCGGCGTTACCACGTACGCCGGGTTGATTGGCGATCACCCTGTTGATGATGGTCGCGACCTCCGCAGTGGTGATCGTCCGGTCCTCCCACGGTCGCAGGAAGGCAATAACGTTGCCGCCGTTGAAATCATCGGTCGTGCCAAATCCGCTGGGCGTACGCACGATCAGATTTTGGAGCGTGCCATCCTCGCGCAAAGGTGCCAATTCATCTTCGATCTTGCGCATATAGGACAACATGCGTGCATAGCCGGTGCCTTCGGGTGCGCTGACCTGGCTATCAACGACGCCCGTATCCTCGGCCGGGGCTAGTTCATTGGGCAGCAGCGTGAACAGGCCGCCCGCCAGAGCCAGGAAAAATGCCACGCCGATCAAGGGCAGCAACGGCTTGGTCAATATCCTGTCGAGCCATTTGCTATAGCTGTTCTCAATCCGTTGAAACCGCGCATCGACCCAGCGCGCCAGACGACCACGTTCCGCATTGTTGAGCAATTTTGAACAGAGCATCGGGGCCAGGCTGAGCGATATGAAGCCTGAAAAAGCGATAGCGGCCGTCATTGCGATCGCCAGTTCACGGAACAACAGACCAGTCTGTCCGGCCAGGAACATCACCGGCACGAACACCGCGCAAACCACCAACGTCGTCGAAATAATGGCAAAACCTACCTGCCGGGTACCGAGATAAGCCGCGACCAGCGGATCTTCACCCTGTTCGATGCGGTGATAGACATTCTCCAGCACGACAATGGCGTCATCGACCACAAGGCCGATAGCCAAAACGAAGGCCAGCAAAGTGAGCAGGTTAATCGACAGGCCCATCAACCACATCACGGCACAGGTCGACAACAAGCAGATGGGGACGGTGATGGCCGGAATGATGGTCGCGCGTACCGACCCCAAAAACAGGAAGATGACGAGAATGACGAGCAGAGCCGCTTCGATCAGCGTGTCATAGACATTGGCGATGGCCCGGCTGATGAACAGCGATTCGTCCGACCCCACAGCAACCCGCATGCCTTCAGGCAAGGTTGGCCGCAACTCTTCGACCAGCGCTTTCGCCTTGTCGGCGACTTCGAGCGTGTTGGCACCGGACTGGCGCACGATGCCAAGGCCAACGGCCGTTCCCGCATTCGATCGGAAGCTATTATAGGGGTTTTCAGCACCTTCTTCGATCCGGGCAATATCGCCCAGCTTGACCTGATAGCCATCGGCACCGCGCCCGACCACCAACTGGGCAAATTGCTCGGTTGTGGCGAAGGATCGCTCCACTCGTAATGTCTGATTTTGGTCCTTCGATTCAAAACGGCCCGCTGGCAGTTCGACATTTTGGGCGCGCAGGGCATTTTCAACGTCGGCCGGGGTCAGACCGAAGGCAGCGAGTCGCTCGGCGTTCATCCAGACACGGGTTGAAGGGCGTGCTTCGCCGCCAATGGTAACCCGCGCCACGCCGTCGATGGCGGAAAAACGGTCCGCGACATTGCGGTCGATGTAGTCGCTGAGTTGAATCGGGGTCCAGCCGGGTCGGGAAAAGGCCAGAAACAAGATCGGCCTCGCGTCGGCGTCAACCTTGCGAATTTCAGGGGCAAGCGCGTCTTCGGGCAAGTCTTCCACGACCGACCCGACGCGATCTCGCACGTCATTCGCCGCCGTATCAATATCGCGCGACGGATCAAACTCGATGCTGATGTCGGATGTGCCGTCCTGCGATCGGGAGGTGATCGTCCTGATCCCCTGGACGCCCGCAACCGCATCCTCGATCAACTGGGTGATCCGCGTTTCCACCACGGATGCCGCTGCACCCGTATAGCCGGTTTCCACCGACACGATCGGCGGGTCGGTATCGGGATATTCCCGGACGGAGAGGCTGAGATACCCCACCACTCCAATGATGCAGAGCAATATCGCAAGTACAGCCGCGAAAACCGGGCGGCGGACGGACAGGTCTGACAGTTGCATCGTGCGACCCCTAGCCTGCGGGCTTGGGTGAGGGGGCTGGCTTATCGCTGGCCAAACGAACGGTCGCCCCATCGGTCAATTTTACGACGCCTTCGGTCACCACCTGCTGCCCGGCCTGCAAACCGCCCAATATCTCCACCTGTCCACTTTGCCGAATGCCGGTATCGACCTTGACCCGCTTCACCTTGCGGCCTTCCAGAAGGAACACGAAACGCTCTTCGCCGTCGCCGACGATCGCCAGTTCGGGCAAGGCAAGTGACTGGCGCTGGCGCGATGCGACGCTGACGGTCAACAACATGCCGGGTTTCAGCGTTCGATCGGGATTGGGCAATATGGCGCGCACCCGCACAGCGCGCGTAGCAGGGTCGATCACCGGGTCGATCGTCGCGATAGTCCCATTATAGGGGCGATCAGGCCAGGCGGCGGATATGGCCTGTATCGACTGCCCAGCGCTGATCGACGACAGGCGTGTTTCAGGGATGGTGAAGTCCAGCTTGATGCGTGACACGTCACTGACGGTGGCGATGGCTGTGCCTGCCGAAACGATCGCACCTGGCGATACCGTGCGTAAACTCACCCAACCGGCAAAAGGTGCACGGATCACTCGATCGCTGATTGAGGCGCGGACCTGATCGGCGCTGGCTCGCGCCGCATTGGCAAGCGCCAGTTGCTGATCGAGCGAAGAGGCCGTCGCGAAACCGCGCGTCTGGAGCGATTGAATACGCTCCAACTGCTGCCTCGCCTGCAGGGCCTGCGCCTCCGCAGCGGCAAGAGCGGCCTGCTGCTGGCCCGTTGCCAGTGTGGCGATCACCTGCCCTTTATTGACGAAACCGCCATCGGCGAAATTGATTGATGTGATCCGGTCTGTCACCGGCGCGGATAGCACCACCTGTTCATTGGCAAGGGCCGTACCGATCGCCTCCAAGCGATCTGTAAATGTCCGGCTGGTGACGGGCGCTGCCTCGACCAACGGGACAGCGCGCGGTTGGGGTGCCTTTTCGCCGCCGCAACCGGCCAGGCAAAGCACTGTAAAGACAAGGGGAAAGGGAAATCGCATGACAGGGGGCTAGCGGGCCTTTGCAAGCGGCACAACATGACCTTTTGCCGCGGAATGAACTTACTGGCGAGAAACGAACATGGAGCCTTTATCCACCAAGCCGGGCATAGATCAGAAATTCAACATTGCCCTGTGGACCAGTAATGGGACTTTGTGTCAGTCCGATAACGGTCCAGCCCTGCGCATCGATCCATGTCCGCACCTCTTCGCAAACGCGATTATGAATAGCCACGTCACGAACGACCCCGCCTTTGCCCACTTCGGCCCGTCCCGCCTCGAACTGGGGCTTGATCAGCGCCACCAGCGACGCGCCGGGACGGGCGAAGGTGATCGGCCGTTCCAACACCTTTGACAAGGCAATGAAACTCGCGTCGCAGACGATGCAATCGACAGGCTCTGGAATGTGCGCGTCGGTCAGGATACGCGCGCTGGTCTGTTCATGGACGATCACACGATCGTCGGAGCGCAATTTCCAGGCGAGTTGGTTCGTGCCGCTATCCACGGCATAGACCTTTACAGCGCCGTGGGTCAGCAGCACGTCAGTAAAGCCGCCGGTCGAACTACCAACATCGATGGCGACATGACCGGCCACGTCGATGGCGAACGTATCGAGCGCGTGGGCGAGCTTAATACCCCCGCGCGAGACCCAGGGATGGTCGCGGCCGCGCACATCGATCGCAGCGTCGGGCGCGACCTGCTGACCGGCTTTCTCCACCTTGCGATCGCCGAGGAAGACATGGCCTGCCAGGATCAAGGCCTGCGCGCGGGCGCGGCTCTCCGCCAAGCCCAGATCGACAAGCAGTTGATCGGCACGCATCTTGGCCATCAGCGTACCAATCCGGTCAGCGTCGCCACGCTGAGCAATTGCGGCAATGTCTGCGCATCTTTGCCGGGCGCATACCAGAGGTAGAGCGGTACGCCGGAGCGCCCCTGCGCTTCGAGAAAGCGTGTGATGGCGGGATCGGCATTGGTCCAGTCGCCGACCATCACTGTGACGCCTGCCTTTTCGAAGCTAGCGCGCGTCTCGGCACGGTTGATCGCAGCGGCTTCGTTTGCCTTGCAGGTGAGGCACCAGTCCGCAGTGAAATAAAGGAAAACAGGCTGGTTCGCCGCGCGCAGGCTGGCCAGTTGCGCCTCATCGAACGCAATATGATCGGCAGTTGCTGTTTCGGTGGGGGCCTGCACTGGCAACGTCACCGCGGCTCCTGCAAGCAAGGCCACGCCGAGCAATGCCGCGATCAGTCCGCCCCCCCGGCCTGCGCGCTGCCGCATGCCTAGCCACCACAGCAGAAGCGCCAGCAGGAGCGCCGCCGCAAGGCCGATCGTCATGCCCGGCACACCACGCTGCTGTCCCAATAACCAGGCAAGGCCAAGCGCGGTCAGGAACATCGGGATAGCCAGAATTTTCTGAAGCCGACCCATCCAAGCACCCGGTTTGGGCAGGCGTCGCCTTAGTGTCGGAATATAGGCAAGCAACAGGAAGGGCAGCGCCAGCCCCAGCCCCAATCCGGCAAACACCGCCAGCGCGGCGACCAGCGGCAGCAGCAGCGCCGCACCCATGGCAGCCGCCATGAACGGACCCGTGCAGGGAGTTGCGACGAAAGCGACCAGCGCGCCGGTCCAGAATGACCCGGCCAAGCCCCCTTTGCCCGCCAGTCGATCACCGCCGCCGATCGCGCGAAAATCGAACAGGCCTGCCAGGTTGAAGGCGATCAGCGTCACCAGCAGTAACAAGCCCAGAATGATACGTGGATCCTGCAACTGGAATGCCCAGCCCGCCGCCGTCCCCGCCGCGCGCAAGGTCAGCAACAAGCCGCCAAGCACCAAGCAGGTCAGGGTAATTCCCGCCGTATAGGCCAGCGCTTCCCGCCGGACCACGCGCTCGTCGCCCCCGGCCTTGGCCAGTTTCATGACTTTGAGGCCCAGGATCGGAAAGACGCAGGGCATGATGTTGAGCAGCAAGCCGCCGAGCAATGCGCCACCGAGCGCGGCCAGGATCGCCCCCGCCTCTCCCCCGCCCGACGATACGGCAACCGCGCCCGGCTGTGCCGTCAGCAAGAAGCCGACATGATCGCCCGTTCGCAGGACCGCCTGAACATTGCCGCCCTTTGCGCCTTCGCCCGCATCGGTTTCGATCAGCAGACGATCGCCATCGCGGGTGATGCTCTGCGGTGCCGCGTAGCGGGTGAAGCCCTCTGCCAGCGGAAAAAGATGGATATCGCGTGCCTGTGCATCCGCCGGAAACGGCACTGACACGCGCAGCTTGCCGCCGGCGATGGCATAGGTCGCCATACTTCCCAAAGGCCGGGGCAGTTGCGTGCGCCAGGCATCGAACCGGGCGCGATCAGTAGCATCCGCCTGTCCTTCGCCTGCCACCAGATCGAGCGCCATTTCGCCGCTTTCGGGCACGCACACTTTATCGGTGCAGGCCAACCATTGGGCCTTCACCCGCACGGGCAAGCGCGTGCCCGATGCCACATCCGGCGCGACGGTCAGGTTCGCCAATATGCCATAGGGACCTTCATAAACATGGTTCATCAAGCCGGATATCAATAGCGTTTCGGGCACAGGATAACGCAACGCCCCAACGCTAACGCCCTTGGGCAGCGTCCATTCCACGCTCATCCCTAACCCTGCGTCGCCGGGATTTTCCCAATAGCCGTGCCACCCCGCTTCCGGCGTCATGGCGAAGGCGATGGTCGTGCCCTTGCCCGGCTGCGGCGCGGCGCTTTCGGCTACCAGGCGCGCAGCGATATGCGGTGCCCCACCGCCGAACGCGCCCTGGGCCAGCGCAGCAGGCGCGGCGAACAGCAACGCCAGCGTCATCAATATGCCATGAAAAATCCGCATCGGGCCTCTGGTCGCGTAAGTGAGAGCGGGCTAGGTCCGGGGGCGTTCGCCGTCAAGGCTGGAGAAGGTACAGGAAATGTTGAAACATGTCGCCGCCGCCCTGCTGCTGGCCACCGCCATGCCGATTGCGGCGCAGACGCCTGCACCACCTACAGCCGCCTCCCCACCAAAGCTCATCGTCGCAATCAGCGTCGATCAATTTTCCGCCGACCTGTTCAGCGAATATCGCCAATATTATAGCGGCGGCCTCAAGCGACTGACCCTGGGTGCCGTCTTCCCCAACGGCTTTCAAAGCCATGCCGCGACGGAAACCTGCCCCGGCCATAGCACCATCCTGACCGGCAGCCGCCCGTCGCGCACGGGCATCATCGCTAATAGCTGGTTCGACCTGAACGCCGCCCGCCCGGACAAGGCGATCTATTGCGCCGAAGACGAAACCCAGCCGGGCAGCAACAGCGACGCCTATGTCGCATCCCCGATACATCTCAAAGTGCCGACATTGGGCGGAAGGATGAAAGCGGCCAATCCTGCGACCCGCGTGGTGTCGATTTCCGGCAAGGATCGCGCTGCAATCATGATGGGCGGACCGACCGCCGACCAGGTCTGGTGGCTCGGCGGACCGCAGGGCTATGTCAGTTACAAAGGCGTCGCCACCCCGCCGCTGGTTGCCAAGGTCAATGAAGCTATGGCCCGGCAACTGGCGCAGCCCAATCCCGGCTTCGATCTGCCCGCGCAATGCGTGGCCAAAGATTTTGCAGTGCGCGCAGGCGACCGCACCGTGGGCACGGGCCGCTTCGCGCGTGCTGCGGGCGATTATAAGGGCTTCCGGATCTCGCCTGAACAGGATGCCATGACGCTCGCATTCGCGGCTGCCGCCATCGAGACGATGGCGCTGGGTCTGCAGGCGCAGACCGACATCATCTCCATCGGCCTGTCGGCCACCGACTATATCGGCCATAGCTACGGCACCGAAGGCACGGAGAGTTGTATCCAGGTCGATCGGTTGGACCGTGAACTGGGTGCCTTTTTCGATCGCTTGGACAAGGACGGCATCGACTATATCGTGGTGCTGACCGCGGATCATGGCGGGCATGACCTGCCCGAACGGCATCGCCTGAACGCCATGCCGATGGAAAGCCGCGTCGACACGGCGCTGACACCTAAGGTGCTTAACGCTGCCGTAGCGCAACGTACCGGGTTGGCGGGTAAGACGGTGCTCTGGGGCGATGGCCCGTCTGGCGACTTTTACTTCGACAAAGGGCTGACCTCTGCGCAGCGTGCGAAGGTGGAGACAGAGACGCTTACCCTGCTACGCGCCCATCCGCAGGTTGCCGCTGCCTTCACCAAGTCAGAAATAGCCGCCACTCCGTCCCCTGCTGGCCCACCCGAAAACTGGACATTGGTGCAGAAGGCCCGCGCCAGCTTCGATCCGACGCGATCAGGCGATTTGCTCCTGCTGCTCAAATCGCGGGTGATGTCGATCCCCGAACAGGCGGTAATGGGTTCAGTCGCCACCCATGGCAGTCCATGGGATATAGATCGCCGCGTCCCGATCCTGTTCTGGCGCAAGGAGATGCGCGGATTCGAGCAGCCCTTAGGCGTGGAGACGGTGGACATCCTACCCAGTCTGGCAGCACTGATCGACCTGCCGGTCGCAAAGGATCAGATCGATGGTCGCTGCCTTGATCTGATAGCGGGCGATGGAGACAGTTGCGCGCGCCGATAACGCAGCGTCTAGCGTCGCCCCTTTAGCTGGGTCAGACAGATTTCCGCGCGCAACCCCCCTTCGGGCCTATTGATAAGCGTCAACTGCGCGCGCTCCAGTTCCACCGCCTTCTGCACGATGGCCAGGCCCAGACCGAGTCCGCGCGTATTGCGCTGGCGCGCCGTATCGAGCCGGGCGAAGGGTTTGAGTACCGCACCGATCTGGTCGCGCGGGATGCCCGGCCCGTCATCGTCAATGCGGATCAACACTTCATCCCCGACACGCAGCAACGAGACGCGGGCACGCTGGCCATAGTGAAGCGCATTTTCGATAAGATTGCGTATCGCTCGGCGGAGCGGCAGCGCGTGTATCTCCATTTCCAGATGATCCGGCCCGCTATAGTCGACATCTTGCCCATGATCCTGGAAAGCATCGACCACGGTCGCGATCGTAACCGCCAAATCCGCTCGCACCGCAGGCTCCGGATTCTTCTCCCCGCCCAGAAAATCGAGCAGCGATTCGATCATGGCGCCCATTTCTTCCAGATCGCCATCCATGGCTTCGCGGACATCATCTTGCTGTACGGTTTCCAGACGCAATTGCAGGCGCGAGAGCGGGGTGCGCAGATCGTGGCCCACGGCCGCCAATGTTTCGGTACGTTCCGTGATCAGCCGATGAATGCGGGTCTGCATTGCATTGAAGGCCCGGATCAGATCGCGCACGTCGCTGGTCCCGGCCTCCGGCAGGATCACTTCGGAACCCAGGCCGATCTTGTCGGTTGCGCGCGTCAGTTCGCGCAAGGGGGCTAATGTCCGCCTTATCAATATCCAGCCAGCGATCAGCAAAGCCAAAACCGGGATCAGCGCCAATCCCATCCGACCGATCGTAAAGGCCCATTTGCCGCCGCCATGATGCATGCCGAAGTAGAGCCAACTGCCATCGGGCAATTGCAAGCCACCGTTGATTTCCGAATGGCGACTGGGCGACGTCAGACGCAGCCACAGGCGCGATCGTTCCAGCGACGGCTCCCATTCGATAATCTGCTGGCGCATCCGCTCCAGTTCGGGCGACAGCGGTGGCGGCGGCGGCGCTGCTGCGGACCAGTGCACGTCATATCGATCGGTGGTCAGGCGGACGCCCATCGCACGTCGCTCATTGGGCGGCTGCTCGGTCAGCAATTTGCGGGCAATGACCAGATGTTCGGCCAATCGACGCGCTTCGTCATCCTGAAGCGATATCTGGCTCGCCCGCTCGTAAATGAGCGTGCCTACGGCAAATTCCAGCATCACGGTCAGCAGCAGGATCGCGAAGAGGCGGCCAACCAGCCCCAGCGATCCGTGCATGTGCCACCTCAAGCGCGGCTGACCTCTGCGTTGAACATATAACCGACGCCCCGGACCGTCGTGATCGGCGCGCCCCGGTCTTCCGTCGACAATTTGCGGCGAAGGCGGCTGACCAGGACGTCGATGCTACGATCGCTGCTGTCGCCCATGCGGGTGCGCGACAGTTCGATCAGGCGCTCGCGCGCGATGACACGCTGCGGGTGGCTGAGAAAACTGCCAAGCAGATCAAATTCCGCACCCGTCAGATCAACAAGCCCACCAGTGGGAGATCGCAGTTCGCGGCGCGGGAAGTTGACGACCCAGCCATCAAAACGCGCTTCATTTTCGCGATGTTCGTCCGGGCCACGTTCCAACCCCACGCGGCGCAAAATGGCGCGGATGCGGGCAATTAGTTCGCGGGTTCCGAATGGCTTTGGCAGATAATCGTCCGCCCCCAATTCCAGACCCACGATCCGATCCGTCTCACTGCCCTTGGCGCTGATGAAGATGATGGGAACGTCGCTTTTTCGCCGGATCTGACGGCATAGATCTATGCCGTTGGTGCCCGGTAGCATGACGTCGAGCACGACAAGATCGACCGGCCCGGCATCGAACGCTACCCACATTTCCGGTCCCGAAGATGCAGGGCGGACCTCATAGCCATGCTCTTGCAGAGCGCGCGCGGTCAGGGTGCGAAGCGGCGGGTCGTCTTCGACGAGGATGATCGATGGAGCGGTCATGAATGCTGCAAGGCGGGTGATGTCATTGCGATGGGATAGGGCCGACCGTTTCTAGGGTCAACCGGGTCGCGCAGGCCAAAGCCGCGTCACAACCCCAGCAACATTTTGTCATGCAAGGCTACCGACAGATAGACGCGAAAACGCCGGGACTGGCAGACCAGCCCCGGCGGCGCTTATGAGATTAAAAGGCTGCAGAGATCGAGAAAACGACCTGGCTGCGAGCAATCGACTTGCCGTCGGCCGCCGAGAAGTTCGGCCGGATATAATTTTCTTCCACACGAGCAATGTCGGTATCGACATAGGCTATGCCCAATGTGAGCGGCGTACCAGGAATGGCGACATCCGCGCCGACCAGCCAGTCGAGATATTTGCCGGTTGGTGCGAGCGAAGTGCCATTGGGGCCAAGGCCCGAATTGCCCTTTGACCAGCCCAGATGCGCTTTCAGCGTAACCGGCGTGTTCGGTATGGCGCTGCTGATATCGGTCCAGAGATACAGATTGTCTTCCTTATCGCCAGGACGCGCGATCGTGCAGGCCGCATCGCTACAGGCCTTGCCCAGCGCTTCCTGCTTGGGCGCATAGGCGACGCCGACCAGCGCGCTCACCGGGCCGATATCGCCCGACAGCTTGATATAAGGTTCAGCGAAATCGGTCGTGTCGAGGCCACTGGGATACATGTACCAGACCAAACCGACATCAAGCGTCGCACCGCCCAGATCAACCGCATAGCCCGCGTTCAAATCCAGTTCCATATTTGCGCCGCCGAACGTGCCCCAGCCCGAAAGGTTGGAGCCCCAAACGCCGGCATAAGCACCGGATTCATGGCTAACGCTGATGCCGCCCTGAACGGCCATGCCGCGGTCGGTCATCGATACGCCACGAAAGCGATAGTCGGAAACCATCGCAACGCTGCCGGAGACCGTGACGGGTGCTGTGGGTTCTTCCTGTGCGAAAGCTGGTACGCTAGACATGAGCGCGAGAGCGGCACAGGCGATTTTATACTTCATGAACATTCCCCTTTACGAAAGAATGTTCCGTCCTGCTTCCACCAACCCGAAAGTCTGTTGCTGACGCCCTCAGTATCGGTGGACATGCTTTGCCTATTCATATCCGGCCGACAGTCAAACAGCTTTTTCTCGCAAATGCGAGATACTGGGCAGTGCTGTTGCAAACATAGCACAGTTTATTGCTGCTTCATGCTGAATAAAACAGACATAAAAATGCCGCCGCGCCGGGGGTAGTGGCGCGGCGGCACCCTGTGTCGCCCAATCCTTTTTTCAAAAAATCAGGCGACCAGTTGGCGCATCCGTCCGGTGGCACCGAACAATTCGACGGGGGAGCCGCCGCCGCGACGACGTTCTACCCATTCGCGCAGCATTTCTGCGGTCGTGTGATCGATATGGCCAAGCCGCTCCACGTTCAGAATGACCAGCCCACCTGTCGGCAAAGAGTCGAGTTTGGCAGACAATTTAGGAAGGCTGAGGAAAGTCGCACTGCCCCGCAAAGCCACTTCGTGCGTTTCACCCCGGCTTTCATCTTCCATCTTCAGGCGCAACCGCTTGAGATGCGGCACCAGTTCGAGGAGCGACAGGCCAATGCCCACCAGAACGCCAGTCAGAAGATCAGTGGCAACGACGCAGATCAGCGTAGCGGCCCAGACGATCGCGGGCAGCGGTCCATAGCGGTGGAGCAGGTGCTTGACATGGTCGACGCTGACGAGACGAACGCCGGTTACGACCAAAATGCCAGCCAGTGCTGCCATCGGGATTTCGCGGAGCAGCCAGGGAAGCAGAGCAACGAAGCCCAAGATCCAGACGCCATGAAGAATGGCCGACATCCGGGTCTTGGCCCCCGCCTGAACGTTGGCGGAGCTGCGGACGATCACCCCGGTCATCGGCAGCGCACCGGCAAAGCCGCAGAGCAGGTTACCGACACCTTGAGCGCTGAGTTCACGGTTATAGTTGGTACGAACGCCATCGTGCATCCGGTCCACCGCAGCGGCGGACAGCAAAGTTTCAGCGCTGGCGATGAAGGCGATAGCGATGGCGATGGTGATGACCGCCGGGTCCATCATCGTCGCGAACAGACCGGCTTCCGGCAAGGTGACCGCAGCTACGATCGATTCGGGCACGACGACCCGCGCCACCGGGAGCGAGAGGATGAAAGCGACCAGCGTCGCAAGCACAACGCCAACGAGCGCGCCAGGAACCAGCTTCAACGCCGCCGGGCGGAACTTCTCCCAGCCGAGCATGCCGAAGATCGTCACCAGACCGACCGTGAAAGCCGTCACGGTGTCACCCGTGGACAGGCCCAGCAACTGGCCGGGCATGGCCAGCAGGTTGGCGAGGCCGCTCGACAACGGCACGTCATCGAACAGCACATGGAACTGACCGACGACGATCAATACGCCGATGCCGGCCAGCATGCCGTGTACCACTGCCGGCGAAATGGCCCGGAACCAGCCACCCACACGCATCAAGCCAGCGACGACCTGGATCGCCCCCGCCAGGATCAGGATCGGTCCCAATGCGGACAATCCCTGTTCCCGGACGATTTCGAAGACGATGACTGCCAAACCAGCAGCCGGGCCGCTGACCTGCAAGGGAGAGCCGGCCAGCATACCAACGACAATGCCGCCGATAATACCCGTGATCAGGCCCTTTTCCGGCGGAACACCGGACGCGATGGCAATGCCCATGCACAGCGGCATCGCCACAAGGAAGACGACGATAGACGCCGTAAAATCGCGGCCGAAGGTGCCGCCGGAAAGGGCTTTCAGCATGAGTTACTCCGCCGCCAGGGCAAATTCGCTGTCACCGGCCAGGCGACGTGCATGGGGAAGAGCGATCGGCATGGGCTGATCTTCGCGCAGCGGCAGGAAGCGGCCGGTTTCACCATCGAGGCCCAGAACCTGACCGGCATGAATATCGACATACCAACCATGCAGAGCAATATCGCCGCGCGCAATACCCGAAGCGACGGAAGGGTGTGTGCGTAGATGGGCCAACTGAACGACGACATTTTCCAACGCCATGTTGCGCAGCTTTTCTTCGTCGGTCAGCGTGTCGGGATAGCTTTCGCTGCAAACCTGCTGCGCGGCATGGGCATGGCGCAGCCAGGCCGCCACGTTGGGCATCTTGGTCAGATCGGCATTGGTCGACATCGCCTTCATCGCGCCGCAGTCGCTATGACCGCACACAATGATATCGCGCACGCCCAGAACCATGACGGCATATTCCACGGTCGATGTGACACCGCCATTCTGGGTCGCATGGGGCGGCACGATATTGCCCGCATTGCGGCATACGAACAGGTCGCCGGGTTGCGCCTGCATGATATGCTCAGGCACGATCCGCGAGTCGGCACAGGAAATCATCAGTGCCTTGGGGCTTTGCCCGTCACTGGCCAGCCGATTGTAAAGCGCGCTTTCGTTAGGAAACACATGCTTTTCGAAGCTGAAGACACGGCCTAGAAGCTCGTTCATGGGGTCTATCCTTCTTATACGGTGCCGGTCAGGGGGGACCGGCTCAATTGAAGACGATAGAACCATGGTTTTGCTGCGTCGCAGCGGCTTTGTTAAAAAACATGTCTGGAAGGCAAAATCGTTTCGCCAAGGTGACTATCACCAAAACGCCAGCGTTTTCGGGCATTTTACCCTATGAGTGGCGCTCGACCGCCGCGCTGAACATATAGCCTACACGCCGGACAGTAACAATCGGTGCCGGTTGGTCCCCATAGCGCAATTTGCGGCGCAGGCGGCTGATCAACACGTCGATACTGCGGTCCGATGACGGCGTATCGCGCACCCCGGCCAGTTCCATTAAGCGCGCGCGCGCGATCACCATCTGCGGATGATCAAGCAGCACGGCAAGAAGCGCAAATTCGGCGGCCGTCAGATTGACGGCCTCGCCTGCCGGGTTGACCAACGATCGACGGCCGAAATCGACTGTCCATCCATCAAACGCCGCTTTGGTCTGGCGTGGCAGACCGACGGCGCGCACACTCCGTCCCCGCCGCAATACCGCTCGCAAACGGGCGGCCAGTTCACGGGCCGAATAAGGCTTGTTGATATAGTCGTCGGCCCCAAGCTCCAGCGCGACAACGCGATCGACCTCCGAACTATTGGCGCCGACCAGGATGACAGGGACCTCGCTCCGCGCGCGCACATCGCGACACAAATCCATGCCGTCAGGACCGCGAAGCGCCGCATCCAGTACAATCACGCCGACCGGCATGGTCGCCAGCGCCTGAAATATCTGGGTAGCACCGCCACTTCGCATCACGCGAAACCCGCTCTCCTCCAGATGCATGCGGATTGCCTGCTGCTGGGCGGCCTCCGTTTCGGTCACCAGGATCAGCGGCGGCGTCATGCGCAAAGACCATAGCATCCAGAAGTGCCGTGGTTATCGTTCATGCGCGCGCCTCCTCGAACAGATTCCGACGCCGTCAGCACGCCAGACATCGGATCAGCCCTTAGATCGCCTGAATGTCTCCGAAATTTGCCGGATGTTACAAATTATTGCGCAGGCGACATTATGCCATCAAGCCGACAATAATTCCGGCATTCGCGGTTCCAGAGAAGGCCGTGCGTTCTGCGGCAAATGCGCCAACATGGTGGCGAGCCACAGGGCGTCCGTGCCGGCCCTATGGCGAGTAGGACAGCGGCGATCGGCGATCGCCACCGCCTGACGGATTTGCGCATCATCAGCATGCCGTTCCGCGATGATCGTCGAAACATGCTCAATGACGAATGGCGCTGGGCACCCAGCGGCAACGGCCAGCGTCTCCAGCCATTGCTGATCAATCCGGCTATCGGCCACCACGCGCCGTCCGATCGCCGCGTCGTTCAGCAGGGCCAATACGACCTGTGCGTCAAGCCCCTTTTGCGCAATCGTCGTTCGGTCGAGGCCATGCAATGCCTGGGCCTCCAGCGTCCAGTCCCACTCTGCCCAGTCATCATGCGGGCGAATCAGCCAGCTACACGACCAGCCCTCTACCGCTACGCCAACCTCGATCGGGAAGGACCGGCCGTGGCGCGGCAGGCACGACGCCTCAAAATCAATGGTCAGGATAGACACGGATATGGCTCCATTCTGTGCGTACCCCGGCATATTCTGCCATGTGTGCCCGCATCGGTATATTTCCTTCGCGCCAGACTGTGTCAGAGCGAAGTCATATCCAGATAGTTCCGTGCAAAATTGCGCCGGGCGAGACCTGCGAACGATGAACGGATCGGGCTTCTCGCAGGACGAAGGAAATTCCATCTGCTAGGCGGCAAGACCGACTCCACGCGCAGGACCGAATATGACCGTCATCGCCGCTTATCTCTATCGTAACGGAACCCGCGTGCGGCCGGTGATGATCGACGAAAAGATCGACTGCGCGCATGACAAATCGGAATTTGTCTGGATCGGCATGGCTGAGCCGACCGCTGCCGAGATGGAAACGTTGCGACGAAGCTATGACCTCCACCCACTGGCGATCGAAGACGCGATCAAGGCGAATCAACTCCCCAAGGTGGATATTTACGGCGACCAGCTTTTCGTCGTCGCGCGCACGGCCCATGTCGAGAATGACAGCATCTGCTACGGCGAAACGGCGATCTTTGTCGGTCACAGCCACATCATCAGCGTGCGCCACGGTTCAGCCCGCGCGCATCACACGCTGCGACAGGAACTGGAAGCCGTGCCTGATCGACTGGCACAAGGGGTGGACTATGTGTTGCATGCGGTGCTCGACTTCATCGTCGATGGCTATCTGCCGATCATCGAAGGGATAGAGGACGAAGTGCTGGCCATGGAACAGCAGACGGTCGATCAATTTCTGGGGCGCGAGGACATTACGCGGATTTTCAATCTGCGCCGACAAGTGATGCGCTTCCAGCGCATCCTCACGCCCATGCATGAAGTCGCCCATAAATTCGTCAAAATTGATCTGCCCTGTATCGATGCCGATACGAGGCCCTATTTCAGCGACGTGCGCGACCATATACGCCGGGTACAGACCATGGCCGACGACCTGCGCGAAATATTGATGTCGGTGTTTGAATATAGCAATCTGCTCGAACAGCAGCGCACAGGCGCAATAACCCGGCAACTTGCCGCCTGGGCCGCTATTCTGGCGGTGCCGACGGCGATCGCGGGCATATATGGCATGAACTTTGAAAATATGCCCGAACTACAGACCCGCTATGGCTATTTTGTTGTCCTGAGCGTCATCACGGTCATCTGCAGCCTGCTCTATGCCCGCTTCCGCAAGCTGAAATGGTTATAGCCAAGGGCAGCGCAGCGACCGTGGTCAGAGCTGAACCGGCGCATCCGCCGGCGCGTGCCGCGCTACGCCGAAGCGGCGACGATATTCGGCTGGCGGAAGGCCAGTGATGCGGATGAACAGCTTGCGGAAGGCGGAGGGATCGCCATAGCCGATTTCCCACGCAATCTGTTCGACCGGGCGACGGGTCAGTTCCAATGCCTCGCGCGCCCGCGCGATGCGGATTTGCTGCACATATTCGGTAGGCCGAAGCCCGGTCGCCGCCTTGAACCGGCGCAGGAACGTCCGCTCTTCCATGCCGGCGCGATCGGCGAGCATCTTCACCGACCATTCTGCGGCGACATGCGCTGGCAGCCAGTGCTGGACCGCCCGGATGGCGGCATCACCATGGTCGAGCTTAGGAATGAAGCTGCTATAGGGCCGCTGTGCCTGCCGCGGCGGGTCAATGAGTAGAAAGCGGGCGGTCTGCAACATCGCGCTGGCCCCAAGCAACCGCTGGACCAGCGTCAAACCCAGGTCGGTCCAGGCCAGAATCCCGCCCGCGGTGATGATATCGCCGTCATCGGCAATGATGCGGTCGGCATCCACTTTCACTTTTGGAAAACGCGCACGCAGCGAATCGGCGAAGGCCCAATGCGTTGTCACTTCCCGTCCTTCAAGAAGGCCTGTCTCTGCCAGCACAAAAGCGCCCGCGCAGACCGAACATAATATCGCACCCTGTTCATGGTTGCGCGTCATCCAGCCAGCCAGCCCCTGCATGGAAGGCAGGTCGTTCGGCATGATGAGGCTGGGCGGTATGATGATATATTGGGCGCGGTGCGGATTGCCGGGATGGCTGTCATAGGTGCAGGCGACGCCATCCCCCATATCCTGCCAGTGGGTGATACGGATGATCGGCGCGTCGCGCTCCCCTGCCACTTGCGCAGCCGTAACCGCCAGACGGAACAGGTCGGTCAAACCATAGATCGCCGATAGCTGACAATCAGGGTAGATGACCAACGCTACTTCCGCAACGATCCGTCCCTGCGCATTCTTGTCGGATTTGTCCCGCATTCTGCCGCTTACCCCCAAGCGTGTAAAAACTGCCGCCACAGAAAGTGGCTTTCTTTCATCCGCGCCCTTCCGGCGGACTGGACGTTGACAGAACAGTATCATGATCAGTGGAATGCGGAACCCACAGCGCGCCGGCCGCCAAGCAGGTGCCAGAGGCGCACATTGAGTCAGGATGCGCTGCGTCTGGCCGGTCAAAATGTCAAATTCGACCCTTAATATGTCAGTTTGGCCAAGGGTGCCGCCGCGATCTGGCGGCTAGAAAATGGGCAACAGCGGCGCTCCTGCCGCTTGAACCAAGGAGACTTGATATGGCGACGATCACCACCAAGGACGGCACCGAAATTTTCTACAAGGACTGGGGCAGCAAGGATGCGCAGCCTATCATGTTCCATCACGGCTGGCCGTTGTCGAGCGACGACTGGGACAACCAGATGTTGTACTTCCTAGACAAGGGATATCGCGTTATCGCGCATGACCGGCGCGGCCATGGCCGTTCGACCCAGACCGATACCGGCAACGAAATGGACAGCTATGCCGCCGATGTTGCGGCGCTGGTCGCAAAGCTCGACCTCGGAAACGCCATCCATGTCGGCCATTCGACGGGCGGCGGTGAGGTGGCCCGCTATGTCGCGCGCGCCGAGCCGGGCCGTGTTGCCAAAGCGGTTCTGATCGGCGCGGTGCCGCCCGTGATGCTGCAATCGGACGCGCATCCCGACGGCGTACCGATGGCCGTCTTCGATGATTTTCGTGCGCAACTGATCGCCAACCGTGCAGAATTTTATCGCGGCATAGCCAGCGGTCCGTTTTTCGGCTTCAACCGCGAGGGCGCGAAGATCAGCCAAGGCCTGATAGACAATTGGTCGCGCCAAGGCCTGGCCGGTGGCGCGAAGGCCCAATATGACTGCATCGCCGCATTCTCGGAAACGGATTTCACCGAGGATCTAAAGGCGATCAATGTGCCGGTCCTGGTCATGCATGGCCTGGACGATCAGATCGTCCCCTTTGCCAATCATGGTCCAAAAACAGTCGAATTGCTCAAACAGGGGACGCTCAAGGCCTATGAGGGCTTGCCCCACGGTATGGCGCAGACCCATGCCGATATCATCAACCCCGATCTGCTCGCTTTCTTCCGCAGTTAAGCCGCAAACACGGGTAAAACATAT